>CAYMPA010000021.1:0-28291 GCA_964392105.1 uncultured Enterobacteriaceae bacterium | reverse complement strand
TAGAACTGAGTCTGGAACAGAAGTCGAGAGCGACGCAGGAAGCCAAAGCCGAGAAGCGGTGTTTATAAATAATTTGTCGCTTCCCGCCCGACCCCGCGTTCGAGCACATTTTTAACGAAGTATGAGGACGAAATAGCATTCGTGCCAAGTTCTATTCTTGGTCGTCACCATACTCAACAATGCGTTCGAGACCTGCCAAGTGTTCTGATTCATTTAAATTGACCAGTCTTACACCTTGGGTATTACGACCAAATACTGAGATATCTTTGACAGGCGTTCTGATTAATGTTCCTTGATCACTGATCAACATGATCTCATCATCATTATCAACGGCAACTGCACCAACAACAGAACCATTTCGTTCTGATACCTGGATTGAAATAACACCAACACCGCCACGAGATTTTTGTGGGTAATCTATAACGGCCGTACGTTTACCGTAACCATTCTCGGTGGCCGTTAGTATTGTTGTTTCATTGTTTTCAACAATGATAAGAGAGATGACTTTTTTATCTTCACGTAAACGAATTCCGCGAACACCTTTTGCGGTTCGACCCGTTGCACGAACATGTGATTCAGGGAAACGTACAACCTTACCCGCATCACTGAATAACATAATATCATGCTTCCCATCGGTAATTTCAACACCAATGAGCTTATTACCATCTACTAATTCAATCGCCCGCTTACCGCTTGGTCGTGGTCGGGAAAATTCAACCAGTGAAGTTTTCTTAACTGTTCCATCCGCTGTGGCCATGAAGATAAATTTATCTTCCTCATATTCGCGAATTGGCAAGATTGCATTAATCTGTTCACCTTCATCTAATGGCAAAAGATTAATAATTGGTTTACCACGCGCTGTACGACTGGCCTGTGGTAATTCATAAACTTTAAGCCAGTAAAGTTTACCTCGATTTGAGAAACACAATATCGTGTCATGGGTACTGGCAATAAATAATTTGTCAATAAAGTCTTCATCTTTAACCGATGTTGCTGACTTGCCGCGACCACCACGCCTCTGAGATCGATAGGTATCAATGGGTTGTGATTTGGCGTAACCGGCATGAGACAGGGTCACAACGACATCTTCTTCCGTTATTAAATCTTCCATACTGAGATCTTGTTGTGTCTGAACGATCTCTGTTCTTCGTTCATCACCATAACGATCCAGAATATCTTTTAATTCATCGCGTATGACCTGCATCAATCTATCAGGTCGTGAAAGGATATCCAGCAGATCAGCAATGGTATCTAGTAACTCACTGTATTCTTTCAGTATCTTGTCTTTCTCAAGCCCGGTTAATTTTTGTAACCGTAATTCGAGAATAGCCTGGGCTTGTACGGGTGATAAACGATATCCATCATCAGTCAAACCATATTCGCTTGGTAAATTATCCGGTCGTGATGCATCTGCACCTGAACGTTTTAACATTTCAACAACGGCACCCGATCCCCAGGTCTGCTCCAATAAACCTGCTTTTGCTTCTGTCGGACTTGCTGATTGTTTAATTAGTGCTATAACCGGATCGATATTTGCCAGTGCAACAGCAAGACCTTCCAATATGTGCGCGCGGGCACGGGCCTTGCGTAATTCAAAAATGGTACGACGTGTAACAACTTCACGTCGATGACTAATAAAGGCTTCAAGTAAATCTTTCAGATTCATCAAACGTGGCCGGTTATCTGCCAATGCCACAATATTGATACCGAAAACTGATTGCATTTGGGTAAATTTATACAGGTTGTTCAATAGAACTTCCGCAACTTCACCACGACGTAATTCAATGACAACACGCATGCCATCTTTATCAGATTCATCGCGTAGTTCACGTACACCGGTTATCTTTTTGTCTTTAACAAGCTCGGCAATCTTTTCTACTAAACGAGCCTTGTTAACCTGATAGGGAAGTTCAGTAATTATTATCTTGTTGCCTGAATCATGCTCCTCAATTTCAGTACGCGCACGAACGTAGATTCGGCCACGTCCCGTTTCATAAGCCTCTTTAATACCTGATGAACCATTAATGATTGCTGCAGTAGGAAAATCAGGGCCAGGGATGTGCTGCATCAAATCCTGAATTGTAGATTCCGGGTTATTGATTAAGGCAAGACAAGCAGATACAACTTCTGTCAAATTATGCGGTGGAATATTGGTTGCCATGCCGACAGCGATACCACTGGAACCATTAATCAGCAGATTAGGAATTCGGGTTGGCATAACAACCGGTTCATGCTCAGAACCATCGTAATTCTGGATGAAATCGACAGTTTCCTTATCAATATCTTCCAAAATCTCGTGTGCTATTCGCGACATACGGACTTCGGTATATCGCATCGCAGCAGGTGCATCGCCATCAACAGAACCGAAGTTACCCTGGCCATCCACCAGGACATAACGCAGAGAGAAAGGTTGCGCCATTCGAACAATCGTATCGTAGACAGCGGTGTCACCATGAGGATGATATTTACCTATGACATCACCTACGACACGAGCTGATTTTTTATAGGCCTTGTTCCAGTCATTACCCATTTCTTTCATCGCGAACAAGACCCGGCGATGGACTGGTTTCAGGCCATCACGAACATCAGGCAAGGCCCGACCGACGATAACGCTCATGGCATAATCCATGTAGGACTGCCGCATTTCGTCTTCTATATTGACGTGGGAAAGCGCGCGCGCGAAATCAGATTCGGACATAAATCATTGATGAAAAAGGGAACAAAAAACGCCTTAATTTCTAGTAGTTATTCAAGGCGGAATTCTATCATAATTCAGCGATTTACCCTACAAATTTTTACTTTTTTGGTGCCTGTTTTTGGGTCAAAATCAGGTAAATATTGCAAGCATTTTTTCAGTGTCTGGTTCGTGCACAATTCCCTTTTCTGTGACGATTACATCAACCAGTTTTGCCGGGGTAACATCAAACGCTTGATTGATAGCAGCGATATTCTCAGGAGCGATCCGGTTTTTATTGATGTCTGTTATCTCAAGTGGATCACGATGCTCTATTGGTATCAATTTTCCGGATTCAACGTGCATATCGACGGTTGAAGCAGGCGCAACCACCATCACTTTTACGTCATGATATTTTGCAGATACGGCATGTGAGTAGGTGCCAATTTTGTTAGCAACATCACCATTTGCAGCAATCCGATCAGAACCTACTATTAACCAATCAATTTTACCTGTTTGCATCAAGGCAGAGACCGCAGAATCAATTACCAGATTGACCGGGATACGGTCTTGTTGCAATTCCCAACTGGTCAACCTGGCACCTTGCAACCAGGGCCGTGTTTCAGATGCAAATATATTATCGATCAGTCCATTTTTATAGGCCGTCTTGATAACACCCAGAGCCGTACCATAACCTCCCGTTGCCAATGCGCCTGCATTACAATGCGTAATTACCTGACTATTAGGTTCAATCAGACTGGCGCCGAGGTGTCCCATCTCATGATTTGCAGCGATATCGTCATTATGAATCCGCAGGGCAAGTTCCAGTAATTCTGATTCCGGGTCATCCGTAATGGAATCGAAAGCCTGACGCATTTCAGCAATGGCCCAATGCAAATTAACCGCTGTTGGCCTGGCTTCAGAAAGATACTGTAAGTCTGGTTCAATTACTTCCCGCCAATTGTCTGGTGATTCCTGAAAAGCGACACGTGCCCCTAGCACAATGGCATACGCAGCAGCAATTCCTATCGCAGGTGCCCCACGGACAACCATATTAGTTATCGCATCCGCAACCTTTCTGGCGGAATCATAATCAAGATAAATTTTTTCCTTTGGTAACTTGCGTTGATCCAATAACGTTAACATTCCTGCGTTCCACTTAACCGCAGAAAATGTTTCAGGTGGATAGTCAGTTTCTTTGATGCTCAATGGTGTTTTCCTGTTAATGAATTATCATAGTGTTAATAACAATAAGGATACCGTTTTCAAGATGAATGTTGATACCTTGATCCATGCCAGATGGATTATACCGGTTGAACCGGAAAATACTGTCTTTGATAATTATGCGCTCGCCATCAAAGACAACAAAATCGAGGCATTACTTCCATCGGATGATGCGCGTACCAAATTTACGGCAACGGATGAACACAATCTGGATCAGCATGCACTCATCCCCGGATTGATCAACGCCCACACACATTCAGCCATGACCTTGTTTCGTGGACTATCCAATGACCTGCCATTAATGGAGTGGTTGAAGAACCACATCTGGCCTGCTGAACAAAAATGGGTTAATCCCGAATTTGTCAAAGACGGTACTGAATTGGCCGTTGCTGAAATGATTCGTGGCGGCACCACCTGCTATAACGATATGTATTTCTTCCCGGATCATACGGCTGAAGTCTGTGCCAATGTCGGAATGCGCGTTGTCGTTGGCTTGATCCTGATCGACTTTCCAACTGCATGGGCAAATGATGCCGATGAGTATTTACTGAAAGGAGAACATGTTCATGATACCTATCGACATAATCCACTGGTTAACACCGCCTTTGCACCGCATGCGCCGTATACAGTTTCAGATGAACCGTTAAAACGTGTCAACGTGCTTGCTGAAGAACTCGATATTCCAATTCATATGCATATCCATGAAACAGCAGATGAAATAAACCAAAGCATGGAACAGCATAGTAAACGGCCATTGCAACGCCTGTCCGATCTTGGTTTAATGAGTTCACGCATGTTGGCCGTCCACATGACGCAACTGGAACAAACTGAAATAGAAGAATTAGCCAGACTAGGCATCAACGTTGCACATTGCCCTGAATCAAACCTGAAACTCGCAAGTGGTTTCTGCCCCGCGGCTCAATTACATAATGCCGGCGTTAATGTCTGCATCGGCACCGATGGTACAGCAAGTAATAATGACCTGGATATGATTGGTGAAATGCGGACTGCAGCATTACTTGCAAAGGCCGTTGCCAATGATTGTACCTGTCTTGATGCACATACAACATTAAAGATGGCCACGCTGAATGGCGCAAAAGCACTCGGCTTGAATAAATCAATCGGTTCACTCAAGAAAGGCAAACAAGCAGACATCGTTGCGATTAATCTTGATCAACTCGAAACCGCTCCAATCTATGAACCCCTATCCCAGATAATATATGCAGGTAATCGGCAACAAGTGAGTGATGTCTGGATTGCCGGGAAGCAGGTATTAAAGGCTAGAGAGTTAACGACGATGGAGTATGGGAGGTTGATGGAGAAAGCGAGAGAGTGGCAAGAGAAGATTAAAGAGTAGTTCTTTAATTTATTAATTCTTTTTGACTTTGCTTTTCGCCTGATGGCGAGTCACTTTCTCTTACGTGCCCAAGAGAAAGTAACCAAAGAGAAGGGCACCCGACGGTTCCTGGCCTGTTCATATTCGTTAAAGGCGTTTTAACGAGACCTGTTATAGAGGCTTTGGAACCGCTGAAGTGGGAAGGGAACGATGCATGCTGAGAGGTTCTATCACCTTTGACATTGGTGTTTCTCCTTCCCGCTTCAGCTTACCTCATTCGAGGTGTTTCCTTTATATGACATACGGGATTAAGGAAACCGTGGTCTGTCCCTATATTAACTGTTGTTCATTATCCAGCAATACCTCACGGTAATAAATTCTATTTATACCGTGTAATTGGGTTTTGCACCCGTGATGTGCTGCCAGACTGTGAGAAATCATTAGTGGAAAGCGCACAGGGATGTGCGCTTTAGCCCGCCGGATCAGGGACGAGTCCTGCGGGCGACACGTAAATGATTTAGAAAAGGATGGGAAGTCGAAGACCAGTGCATCAGGGAAAGATTCTTTTGCCGACTTTTCTTTGAAGAAAAGTCGGTCGCCGTTCTAGGCGAAACCTGATGTTAAAAATAATATAGATGATTATTCATCATCAATCCTAAACAGCCCCGAATACTCATTCCATCGATTAACAATCTCACAAAAAAGTAACGCCGTTTGTTCTGCATCATAACGTGCAGAGTGTGCTTCCTCTTCATTCCAGTCCAAACCTGCTGCAGTTGCAGCGCGGGATAATACGGTTTGTCCATAGGCAAGCCCGGCTAGTGCTGCTGTGTCAAAGGTACTAAATGGATGGAAGGGGTTACGTTTGATGTCATTGCGTTCAACACAGGCGTTTAAAAAAGCGAGATCGAATGAAGCATTATGACCCACTAATATTGCGCGGTTACATCTATGTGCTTTTATTTTTTTACGTATGGGTTTAAAAATTTCATGTAAGGCATCTTTTTCACTGACTGCTATCTGTTTACGAAAAGGATGATCGGGATCGATACCGGTAAATTCGAGTGAAGCTGGATCGAGATTGGCACCTTCAAAGGGTTGTACGTGCTTGGCAATAATTTCATCAATACACCATTGCTGATCATCATTGACGGTTAATGTTACTGCAGCGATTTCTAACAAGGCATCGGTGTTTGCATTAAAACCTGCTGTTTCTACATCAACGATAACGGGCAAGAATCCTCGAAAGCGTTTTGCAATTAATATAGATATTAATGAGTCGTTCAATTCTTCAGTTGCCATGTACAAGTACTGCCTGCACGAAAGGGAACCAATTCTTCATCACCGAAAGGTAATGTGTCTGGAATTGTTTGATCATGTTTAACTAATGTAATTTGATCTTCATTACGTGGTAGACCGTAGAAGTCTGCACCATAATGACTGGCAAAGACTTCAAGTTTATCCAGTTGTCCTGCTTTATCGAATACCTCGGCATAGAGTTCTATAGCAGCATGCGCAGAAAAGATCCCGGCACAACCACAACGACTTTCCTTGGCAAAACGCGCATGCGGGGCACTATCCGTACCAAGAAAGAACCTTGAACTGCCACTGGTCGCTGCTTCCAAAACGGCCTGTCGATCATCATCGGCTTTTAATATCGGCAAACAATAATTATGTGGTTGCAGACCACCTTTAAATAAATCATTTCGGTTTAATAAAATATGTTGCGGTGTGATAGTTGCTGCAACATTACTGCTTGCTTGCATTACGAATTCAACTGCTGCTCGAGTTGTGATATGTTCAAACACGATCTTTAAATCAGAAAAGTCATTAACCAAAGGCGATAGTACTTTATCGATAAATACAGCTTCCCTATCAAAGATATCGACATCATTGTCTGTTACTTCGCCATGCACCAACAATGGTAACTCACTCTTTGTCATCGCTTCCAGGACCGAATACGTTTTCTTGATATCAGTGACACCTTGATCAGAATTCGTTGTCGCACCAGCCGGGTAATATTTCAATGCTTTGATACAATTACTCTCTACTGCTTTTTTAATTTCCTCGGGTGACATATTGTCAGTGAGATATAAGGTCATCAATGGTTCAAATTCATATTGTTCATCCACAGAATCAAGGAGTCGATCACGGTAAGCCAGTGCCATCTCAGTTGTAATAACAGGTGGTTTAAGATTAGGCATGACTATCGCGCGCGCAAATTGGGCGGCTGTATAATTAACGACACTGGCCATGGCAGCACCATCACGTACATGTAGATGGAGATCGTCCGGTTTTGTCAAGGTTAAAGTTTGCATGCAAAATTAAATTCATTAAATATTCAGAGATAAACGTTATCATAAGCGCGTCAGTTTGTCTGGAGCATTACCAGTTACACAATTAAGATATCAACATTAATAACATGAGTTAAATATGGAATATAACAAACTTGGATGGACTGATATTGAAGTCAGTCGAATCTGCCTGGGCACCATGACCTGGGGAGAGCAAAATACAGAAGCCGAGGCACATGAACAATTGGACTACGCCGTTGAAGCCGGTATTAATTTTATTGATACCGCAGAAATGTATCCTGTTGCACCTAAGGCGGAAACTCAGGGACTGACTGAAGCCTATATAGGGAACTGGCTGGTAAAGCGATCAGATCGCGACAAACTTATCATTGCAACAAAGGTCTGTGCCCGGGCCGAATGGTTACCCTATATGCGTGACGGTAAGGCCAAACTTGATAAGAAGAATATCCATCAAGCTCTGAATGCCTCCCTGAAACGTTTACAAACGGATTACATCGATCTTTATCAAATGCATTGGCCGGAACGCGATACCAACTTTTTTGGCAAGCTGGGTTATTACCATGCACCCGAAAAAGATGGCATCCCTATTGCCGAAACTTTGGAAGTACTCGGAGAATTAGTCAAGGAAGGAAAGATTCGAACGATTGGGATCTCGAACGAAACCACATGGGGCTGTGCTGAATATTTACGTGTTGCTCGTGAAGAAGGATTACCAAGAATTGTCAGTATCCAGAATCCGTATAATTTTTTGAATCGTACGTTTGAGATAGGCCTGGCAGAATTTGCCCATCGTGAACAAACCGGCTTACTGGCATACTCGCCTCTGGCCTTTGGTGTTTTAAGTGGGAAATATTTAAACGGTGCAAAACCGGAAGGCACAAGGTTAGTCCTGTTTGATCGTTTTACGCGTTACACCAATCCACAGGCAAACGCAGCGACTGAAGCCTACGTCAATCTTGCAAAAGAGAATGATCTGGACCCATCACAAATGGCATTGGCTTATGTAAACAGCCGGCCTTTTCTGACCAGTAACATCATTGGTGCGACATCGATGGATCAACTAATGACGGATGTCGATAGTATCAATATTAAACTGCCAAAAGATATCGTCAGAGAAATTGAATCCATCCATGTACAGTTCCCTAATCCATCACCTTAAGGGCCCCTCCGAAAATGCCTATTTTTCGCGATAGCCGCGTCAGCTACGTGCTCGAATGACCACCATGGATGGTGGGAATGCAGTTTTTGCAGGAGCAAAAAACTGCCCTCTGTATCCCGGTTCTCGGCTTTGGCTTCCTGCGTTGCTCTATCTCCTGCATCCATGCAGTCATCCGCGCGGTGCTCACCCCTCAAGGGGGTACCAAGGTCCTTGCTCTCACATAAACTATTCTGTTTTCGGAGGTACCCTTAAATGCATTTTCTTGTCATTTTATCGTTACTAATACATGTATAATCAATAGCACATTAAACATATAAATAGAGTAACTATGGAATTATCAGCATTAACCGCCATTTCTCCGATTGATGGCCGTTACCAGAACAAGACAGATTCTTTAAGGCCTATATTCAGTGAATACGGTCTGTTTCGTTTTCGTGTACAGGTTGAGATCGAATGGCTGAAGGCTCTCTCGAATCATCCTGGTATTAATGAAGTAGAACCCTTTTCTGCTGACGCGGTTTCATTACTCGACGATATTAAAGATAACTTCTCTGTCGAAGATGCCGGGGCAATAAAGGAAATCGAAAAGACGACAAATCATGATGTAAAGGCGGTTGAATATTTCATCCGCGATAAAATCAATTCTGATTCTTTGCTAAGTAATGCAAGTCAATTTGTTCACTTTGCCTGTACCTCAGAGGATATTAACAACCTGAGTCATGCATTAATGTTAAAAGAAGCGCGTGACTCTGTAGTACTACCAAGACTGCAGGAACTGATTTCAGTATTACAATCATTTTCTGGTGATTATGCATCTACACCGATGCTATCGAGGACGCATGGGCAAACGGCTTCACCCACAACATTAGGAAAAGAAATTGCGGTTTATGTGCATCGTTTATCACGACAGCAAACACAATTGAAAGACATTGAACTACTTGGTAAGCTAAATGGTGCGGTTGGTAACTTTAATGCACATATGTCTGCCTATCCTGATCTGGACTGGATGTCTCTATCAAAAGATTTTATTGAAGGTCTGGGACTCGACTGGAACCCACACACAACCCAGATTGAATCACATGATTATATGGCCGAGTATTTTCATGTGCTGTCGCGCATTAATACGATCCTGATTGATCTCTGTCGTGATATCTGGAGCTATATTTCACTCGGATATTTCAAACTGCAACTGGAAGAAGGGGAAATCGGTTCTTCAACCATGCCGCATAAGGTTAACCCGATCGACTATGAAAACGCTGAAGGTAATTTAGGATTTGCGAATGGAATATTTGAACATCTTGCACAGAAACTGCCTATATCACGTTGGCAACGAGACCTGACTGATTCGACAGTTTTGAGAAATATGGGGGTCGGTATCGCCCATACCATTATCGCTTTCGACTCTTGCGCAAAAGGACTTTCGAAACTCGATGTTAACCCGGATGCACTTAACCATGATCTGGAACAGTCATGGGAAGTTTTAGCTGAACCAATACAAATTGTTATGCGTCGTTATGGCATTAAAAATGCTTACGAACAACTGAAAGAATTAACGCGTGGCCAGGACATCAACCAGGAATCACTACATAGTTTTATCGAACAGCTTGATATACCGAATGATGTTAAATCAAATTTGCAAGAACTTACCCCTCAAAATTACATTGGTAATGCTGAAGCACAGGCAAAACTAGTTTCTAATAAATAACATGGTTAATAGAGAATAAAAATATGTATGACTTTGCCGATTATAAGCTGGGTGAATCCTCAGATGAGACACTGAAGATAGAGACGCGCAAGGAAAATGCTGATGCGGCACTGGAACTGGTAAAACAATGCAAACTCAAACTCGCAATCATCTCTAGAGACCTGGATCCATTTGTTTATGATCAATTGGATTTCCTTGAAGCACTGAAAAATCTGGCCCTTAAGGGGAAATTTGTTGAGATTCGCATCCTTGTTTTTGAACCGGAATTAATTGTCCGTAGAGGCCACAAACTCATTGATTTAGCAGGGAAATTAAGCAGTTTTATCGAAATACTCAAACCTGCCCCGGAGTATAAAAAATTCAATGAAGCGGTACTTATTGCCGATGGAATAGGATATCTATTTCGTGAAAACGCGGAACGCTATAAAGGAAATGTAAACTTCAATAGCCGCCGGGAGTCGAAATACATGTTAGAGGTGTTTAATGATATGTGGGATACGGCCAGACCAGACCCGAATTTACGTAGGATGCAGATTTGAAAAAACTGATTTTACATTGCCTGTTAGTTTTTGTGATCGGGACCTCGCCTGCCGTGGCGGAATCGATGAAGATTGAAATCATACCTATGAAAAATCGCCTGGTAACTGATGTTATCTCTGTTATCAAACCACTGGTTGTTGAAGGCGGCACCGTTACCGGGATGAACAACCAGTTAATCGTTAAAACAACACCCTCCAACCTCAAACAAATAAAGGCTGTTCTTGCACAAATTGATTATGCCCCACACCGGTTAATGATCAGTGTAAAACAGGACATCGATGGTAATTTCAATATCAAAGAAGGTGGTTATTCCGGTCGTTATAATTCAGACAATGTAAAATTTGAATCCCCCGATATCGGTCATGAGGGAACAATAATTCAGGGAACAGATGGAGATGGTAATGTCATCCGCTATCGCACACTGGAAACACGTTCACGTATTGAAGATAAAAATGTCTTTCGTATCCAAACCCTGGAAGGAAATCCGGCCTTTATCAATTCCGGACAATCAGTTCCAGTACCAAACCAGACAACTGTTGTCACCGGAGGCGCAGTCGTTGTTCAGGATGGTGTTGAATATCGTGATGTGACCTCTGGTTTTTATGTATTGCCACGACTACAAGGCGATAACGTCACCTTGCTTGTTTCACCCCATTTATCACGAGTACACCCACATCAAGGTGCCGTGTTTGATATTCAAAATGTCGAAACCACAGTCACTGGCAAACTGGGTGAATGGATGTCAATTGGTGGTGTTAATCAGCATTTCAATGATGATACTCGTAGAAATACGATTAATACGAAATGGCGCGGGCAGGAACAAAGAACGGTTTTAATAAAAGTGGAAGAGGTTAAATAATAGCGGTTAGATTCTTTTTAACTTCTAAAACAATCCAAGCTTCCAAATTTTTCAATATATCTATTTCGCTTCAAGCAGCGACCTACTTCTTTTTAAAAAGAAGTGCATCGCCGCTTTGGCGAAACCCATACCCAACAAGGCAATTGGTGTAAAAATAACATTCCTCAATAACATAAAACCTTGCCAAAATAGGTAGAAATCTGATATGGCAGGAAAAGAACGAACAGTATAGCTCTTTGCAAAATGAGCATATGTCTCAACCAGATGAGTTGGTGCGAAAAATCGTTCTATGAGTTTTTCAGTACTTTTTGGGCGTGGATCTGGCTGCATCAAAGTGGACACATTTGGGAAGAAAATTCTCCACACCTTGTTTATTATTTAGCTCAAACAACGCGGGCGTATCTCTTTGTTTTTTTACGCGGCGTATATTTTGACGTTGACCTCAGCCTTAGCCAGGTCAACCGTACCCTGGCCCCACACTTGCAACTGATTCACCCAAGAGTAAGCCGGGGATGATGTGATGAGTGTGCCATTTTCCCGGAGCTGAAAGATACCTGTTTCCCCTTCAGGGAACGCAATGCCCTCGGCAAAAAATGCTATTTTTGCTTCGTCCTCGGTAGTAATTTCCGCATGAATATGAAGTTGAAAGCGCCCGTCTGCCCGAACATGAGCATAATCTACCCCAGCGACCGTACCTTTCAGTTTTGGTCCTTGAGCACCGCCTTCAAAGGCAATATCAAAACGAGCACCTTCAGGAGGTGGGGTTATCTGCCCACCCGCCAGGGCATCCATACTCACACCATATTCCGTAACCTTTGTAAAATTGAGGGTCGCCTCGTAAAGGAACTCACCAATTGCAATTGTATCAGATGACATATCAGCCTCCTTCTTCAGTTTCCCAAAAATTATGGATCATCAATTGAAGCTAATTATGAAATTTAAATATTTTGATTTCATGTATAGGGTTAACAGTATGTTATTGGGAAACTTAAAATTTACATGTATAAAGTCCATTTCTTCATGTTCCTTTTGGCGAGATATTTTAAAAGACTAGCACATTAGTTTTTTTGTATCGATACATTGGGGTTTTATTCCCGTGATGCTTTCGAGAATGTGTTCCCGACATTCTCTACCTCCTGCATCCATGCAGTCGTGCCAAGGGGAGTCGAAGACCAGTGCATCGGGGAAAGATTGATGTGCGGGATGCACAAATGTCGCGGGTGCATGGATGCACAGGAGCGACGCTTTGCCTCCTTTTCTTTGAAGAAAAGTCGGTCGCCGCTTGGGCGAAACCAATACTAAAAATAATATGATTTGGAATAAAATCTGGGTGTTAAAAATAAAACTTAAAATATCTTTCGCCTGTGTAATTTATTGAATCCGTTTAAATATCTAAAACTAATTTTAAGCCTTCGTTTAACTCCAGCTTTTGACTGGAACTTAACTTACCCACCTTTTCTGTTAGATAAGATTTATCCAAGGTTATTATTTGAGATACATTTATAACCGACTCTTTTTTCAACCCAATACTTCTATTTACACCCAACTTTATATTTCCTGGTGCTCTAGCTAAAGTTAAGTTTGATGTAATAACAGCTACAACAACTGTTCTTATTTTACTTTTATTAAAATCATCTGATTGAATAATAACGATTGGAAGTCTATATCCCGATTCTGAACTTCTCGGCTCATCAAGATCTGCCCACCAGATCTCTCCTCGTTTGTAATTCATCCGTTACCATTCTTCCTTGTCTATTGATTTCATTTGAGCCCGTTTAAAGCCCTGCTCTAATTCATGGTTTTCCTCACCTGCATATATTTCATTGAGTGTTTCAATCACTTTTTGGTTTTTATGCGCTTCAACATATTTTGAGATGGCGCGTACATATAACTCACTTCTGGACAAACCCAGTCTTTTGGCCAATCTTTCGGCAGTATTAAATACAGGGTCGGGTATTGAAATAGCTGTTTTCATAAGAATAAGTATAACTATAGTTATACCGGTGTCAATCTGCTAAATCTGGCGCTAATATCAAACGATAAATCATCAGAACAGCCGATTTGTGCAAACATATCTGCCGTAAGCATGGTACATGGCTCTAACAAGCGGAAACAAAATTTAAAAGAAAAATAATTTTCGCGTGTTCCCCCATTGGCTGATAAAATAGGCTCCTTTGATTCCTTCACCTAATAATACCAACAAGATTGATGTTAATACTGCATGGCTGCAACGCCCTTTCTGATTTCCGCATTAATAAACTTCTTCCTGCAATACAGTCATGCATCCACGAAATCGCCTCGATTCAGACACATTATATTCACTTTGCTGAAACGAATGCAGATCTTAATGATAAGGAACAAAAACAACTTGGTGCCTTATTAACTTACGGATTAATTAATGACACAACACCTGATAACGTAGCAAAACTGATTGTCATTCCAAGACCAGGCACAATCTCTCCCTGGTCCAGTAAAGCGACCGATATCATTCATAATTCGGGGCTCGATAAAATCAGCCGCATTGAACGGGGACTGGTTTACTTGTTTGAATTGTCTGATAGCACCAGTCTTACAGATGCACAACTCAAACAAGTCAAACCCTTACTTCATGATCGAATGATCGAAGTTATTATTCGAGAATATGAAGAAGCCAAGGCATTATTCTCAACTGCGGAACCTGCTGAACTTAATCAGGTGGATATCCTGGCTGAAGGAAAACCAGCATTGGAAAAAGCAAATTCCGAAATGGGATTGGCATTATCAACAGAAGAAATTGATTACCTGGTTTCATCTTTTGAAAAACTGGGACGAAATCCAACCGATGTCGAATTGATGATGTTCGCCCAGGCAAATTCCGAACATTGTCGACACAAGATCTTTAATGCTG
The DNA here is from genome assembly GCA_964392105.1 of uncultured Enterobacteriaceae bacterium. Taxonomy (GTDB): domain Bacteria; phylum Pseudomonadota; class Gammaproteobacteria; order Eutrophobiales; family Eutrophobiaceae; genus UBA7359. The sequence continues at coordinate 13,592 of CAYMPA010000021.1, read as the reverse complement.
AATGGACAATAGATGACGTTAAACAGGAATATTCCTTATTCAATATGATCCGGCAGACGCATCAGGAAAACCCGGGCAATATTCTCTCTGCTTATCATGATAATGCTGCGGTTATGGAAGGTTTCAATGGTTCACGATTTTATACTGATCCCAATGAACATCTTTATGGATATCAGGATGAAGATATTCATATCTTGATGAAGGTTGAAACACATAATCATCCGACCGCTATATCACCCTATCCTGGTGCAGCAACCGGATCCGGCGGAGAGATACGAGATGAAGCAGCAACAGGTCGTGGCGCAAAACCTAAAGCAGGTTTGACTGGCTTTGCAGTTTCAAATCTCAAAATTCCAGATTTTAAACAGGCCTGGGAACACGACAACGGGAAACCTGAACGTATTGTTTCGGCTCTGGATATAATGATCGAAGGCCCGATTGGCGCTGCTTCATATAATAATGAATTTGGTCGCCCGGCCTTATGTGGATACTTCCGCACTTATGAACAACAGGAATCTAATTCTGTAATTCGTGGTTATCATAAACCCATCATGCTTGCCGGTGGCTATGGCATGATTCGCGAACCTCATATTCAAAAACAGAATATCCCTGATGGAGCCAAGCTAATTGTATTGGGTGGCCCGGCAATGTTGATTGGGCTGGGTGGTGGTGCAGCCTCATCAATGGCATCAGGAACCAGTGATGCCTCACTCGACTTTGCTTCGGTGCAACGAGATAACGCAGAAATGCAACGTCGTTGCCAGGAGGTGATCGATCGATGTTGGTCACTGGGTAAAAGCAATCCGATTCTTAGTATTCATGATGTTGGTGCGGGCGGTCTTTCTAATGCCATGCCTGAACTCGTTAGCGCCAGTGATCGTGGTGCAAAACTTGAATTACGTGATATACCAAATGATGAACCGGGTATGTCTCCGATGGGTGTCTGGTGTAATGAATCACAAGAGCGTTATGTACTTGCAATCAGTGCTGAACATATTGATCAGTTTATTCAACTTTGCCAACGGGAGCGAGCACCCTACGCAACACTTGGCAACGCATCGGAAAATGAACAGTTAGTATTAAATGATTCACACTTCAAAAATAAGGCGATAGACATTCCGATGTCTGTATTGCTTGGAAAAATGCCAGGCATGAAACGCGATGTGATTTGCGAACCTAATCAACACAATGATTTTGACTCTTCATCATTAGATATAAATGAGACTATCGATCGAATTCTCCACCTGCCTACTGTTGCCAGTAAGAGTTTTTTAATCACGATTGGCGATCGTTCTATTTCAGGTTTGGTTGTTCGCGATCAAATGGTGGGCCCCTGGCAAGTGCCCGTGGCAGATTGTGCTGTCACCAGTTCATCCTATTATGACTATATTGGTGAGGCGATGGCGATAGGAGAACGTCCCCCGATCGCTTTGATCAATGCGCCCGCTTCGGGACGCATGGCGATAGCTGAAGCGATCATGAATATATCGGCGGCACGTATTCTTAAACTCAATGATATTGCGCTTTCAGCAAACTGGATGGCAGCGTGTGGGGAACCTGATCAGGATGCAAACTTGTATTCAACGGTATCTGCCGTCAGTCAGTTATGTAAAGAATTAGGTATCGCCATTCCTGTAGGTAAAGATTCATTATCGATGAATACAGTATGGACAGATGAACAGCAGGAGAAGAAAGTAACATCGCCTATATCATTAAACATAACTGCTTTTGCGCGTGTTGTTGATGTCAGACAATCACTCACTCCTCAATTACTTCAAGATGATGATTCAATTCTGCTATTTATAGATTTAGCGAATGGCAAAGAGCGACTGGGTGGATCTGCCCTGTTCCAGGTCTATGAACAATTCGGCAATAAAACACCGGATTTAGAAGATACGATTACATTAATTGCTTTCTTTCAGTCACTACAGATACTCAATGAATCAGACTTGATACTTGCCTACCATGATCGTTCTGATGGTGGTCTTTTTGTCACCTTATGTGAAATGGCTTTTGCCGGTCATACAGGTATAGATATCGATCTTAATTGTTCTGATAACTTAATAGCAGGCTTGTTTAATGAAGAACTCGGTGCTGTTATTCAGATTAGTAAAAAATATGAGCAGAGTGTAAAACAAACATTTATTAATTCTGGTATTAATGATCAAGCCATTCATACAATTGGCACGCTTAATAGTAATTATAAATTTAATCTCAAACATGACGATGAAGATATATTAGCCATTGCTATAGATGAGTTACAACGAAAATGGTCTGCTACCAGTTATCAAATACAGGCACTGCGTGATAATCCTGAATGTGCAAAACAGGAATTCAATCATATTGCTGATAATAATGAATCGGGGCTATTTCTCAACACCACATTTGATTTTGAAATTAATCCTGTCTCTTCAGTCAACACTGGGGCAAAACCTAAAATGGCCATACTCAGGGAGCAAGGTGTTAATGGACAACTTGAAATGGCTGCCGCATTTGATCGGGCTGGATTCGAATGTATTGATGTTCACATGCAAGACTTAATTGATAACCGGATCAAACTGAATTCGTTTAATGGACTGGTTGCTTGTGGTGGTTTTTCTTATGGTGATGTGCTTGGGGCTGGTGGTGGCTGGGCAAAAACCATTTTATATAACGATAAGCTTAGCAAGATGTTTGAGGATTTTTTCAAGCGCACAGATACGGTTGCTCTTGGTGTTTGTAACGGCTGCCAAATGATGTCGCAACTTCGTGACTTGATCCCCGGTGCTTCTTCCTGGCCTGACTTTCTACGAAATCAATCAGAACAATTTGAAGCACGACTCGTCATGGTTGAAATAATGGAATCACCCTCGGTATTTCTTAAAGAAATGACCGGTTCCAAAATCCCGGTTGTGGTTGCGCATGGTGAAGGACGTGTTACAACTTCATCTACTGAAACACAATCTAATGCAGCAATGCGTTATATTGATAATTCAGGTAAAATGACAGAAATATATCCCCTGAATCCAAATAGTTCCGTCAATGGTCTTACCGGGTTTACTAATGAAGATGGCCGTATTACGATTATGATGCCTCACCCTGAGCGGGTCTTTTTAAGCAAACAATATTCCTGGTTGCCTTCACATTGGAATAATGAGTATGGTCCGTGGATGAAATTATTCCTCAATGCACGAACATGGCTAGATTAAACTTGTCAGTTATTCCCAAATCAAAATTACAATCCAGTATCGCATGGGGTAATATTTATTTTTCTGCTTAACTTACCTGACATAAATTCAGTCATAAGCTAGAATTTAATAATTAAAAACCGTGCTGATCGCACAATGAAAAAACCATCAAACATTTCAGACGAAGACATTGCACTGTTTCGAAAAACGGTCGGCGATATAGAGCCGATAAGACAAGATAATATCGTCGTTAATAAACCCAAACCTTCTCCACACCCTTCCATGACTGAAGCCGATAATCATGCTGTTATTGATGAAATGAGTGATGGTAACTATGACCATAGTTTGTTGGAAAGAGGCGACGAACTATTTTTTAGCCGACCCGGCGTTCAGAAACAAACATTAAGAAAATTACGTCGTGGTCAATACAAAATTGAAGCAGAGCTGGATTTACATGGCATGACTGTTGATGTGGCAAAAGATACACTATCTGATTTTCTTAGACAATGTACGGCCTGTTCTCAGCGTTGTGTCCGTATTATTCATGGCAAGGGACTAGGCTCAATAAATAAACAGCCCGTACTTAAAAATAAACTAAATCAATGGTTGCTAAAAAGAGACATAGTGCTTGCATTTTGCTCTGCAAGACCTGTTGATGGCGGAACAGGGGCAATTTACCTGTTATTAAAACGTAATTGATTAGCTATAATTGTCTAATTAGATTTTTTATAACAATAATAATCAAATATCAAGGAAAGACATTATGTCATTACTTCTGGATAATGTTGTTAAAAATACGACCACTTCAACTATTTTCATTGTCGATGATGATTCTGTTAGCCGGTCCATAATATGTAAAACAATTAAAAATATTGATCCCGATATCACTGTCAAAACATTTCAGAGTGCGCCTGCAGCACTTGCTGCAATTGAAACAGCTCCGCCCGATCTGATTATTACTGATTACTTAATGCCCATTGTGAATGGTATTGAATTTACCAGACAAATTCGACGACTACCTAATTGTAAAGATACACCGATAATTATGATAACGATCATGGAGGAAAAATCGGTTTTGTATAACGCGCTGGGAAATGGCGTCACAGATTTTTTGAATAAACCTTTTGACCATATTGAATGTGAAGCAAGATGTAAAAATTTGTTGGCGCTTGGGAAATTCCAGTCCAGCTTGAAAGAGCGAAGTAGCCTTTTGGAGATAAAAGTTAATGAAACAACAGAAGAGGTACTTATCCGTGAAAGAGAAACCCTTAATCGACTAACAAAAGCTTGTGAATACAAAGATTGTGTCACGGGGGAACATCTTCTCAGAATAGGTAGTATAAGCAAATTTCTCGCAATTGAATTAGAATTGGATGAAAACAAAGCAAATATTATTGAAATAGCATCACCTCTTCACGATATTGGAAAGATTGCAATCCCTGATGAAATACTCCTTAAAAAAGACAAGCTCTCAGAAAACGAATTTAAAATTATGAAAACACATACCCAAATTGGGTATGAAATACTCAAAGATAGCCCATCACCTTATCTTCAAACAGGCGCTTTAATTGCACTGAACCATCATGAAAAATTTGATGGTAGTGGTTATCCTAACGGTATTTTTGGCGAGGATATTCCAATAGAAGCAAGAATTGTTGCGGTTGCCGATGTATTTGATTCATTAACAAATCACAGACCTTATAAAAAAGCATGGTCTTTAGAAGAAACACTTGAATATATTAAGGGTGAGAAAGGGAAACACCTTGATCCGGAATGTGTTGATGCATTAATCAGTAAAATTGATGATATAAAAACCACACATCATAATTTACAAGAATGATTTAATTTTATTGGAATGGAAAAGAATCCTTTCAGCATAATAAAATCACGCCTCAATAATCGTGAAGATTCTGAACATGAACAAATTATTGTTAAATTTGTCATGGGTACATTATGGTTATTATTTCTGTTATGGATGGAAAATCGCCATGAAATAATGGCTCTTGCTATTACTTCATCAATCCTTTATATCATTGTATCTCCTCTTCTATTTTTATGGATAATAATCAATCCAAAAACTTATCCATTTCGTAGACTAATTGGTATTTTTTCAGATGCCTTTATTATTACAGGCATCATGTTATCTGCCGGCGAGGTAGGGACTCCCCTATTAGGCGGTTATTTATTTATGACATTCGGATATGGCTTTAGATACGGGAATAAATATCTATTTGCCAGTGCGTTTATGAGTATTATCGGATTTTGTATTCTGATGACATATAGTGAATACTGGAACCAACAAAAGATATTAAGCTACGGAATTATATTCTCTATAATTGTGTTATCAATCTATGTGTCTACGCTCATTTCGAAATTACATAACGCAGTAATTGAAGCTAAAGGCGCAAGTGAGGCAAAAAGCCAGTTCCTGGCGAATATGAGCCATGAAATACGCACGCCACTTAGTGGCGTGATTGGAATGAGTTCATTGCTTGCAAATACTGAATTAAATAGTAAACAGAAAGATTTCACTTCAACAATCAATGCATCGGCAAAAACATTATTGGCATTAATCAATGATATTTTAGATATTTCGAAGATAGAAGCAGGGAAAATAACTATTGAATCTGTCGATTTTGATCTTTATGCCCTGATTAATTCAACGGCGGTGATGTTTGCCACACAGATTGCAGAGAAAGGACTGGTCTTTAATACTCATATTTCTCCTGACACACCTTTTTTATTACATGGTGATGATCAACATTTAAGACAGGTCATTATTAACCTGATCGGTAATGCAATAAAATTCACCAATCAAGGCTCTATTGAAATTTATGTTAAGCCTGTAACAACAACAAATAATCTTGCGAAAATAAAGATTGAAATTATTGATACTGGTATTGGTGTAGCTGAAGAGGCCAAGCCTACGTTATTCGATAAATTTACCCAGGCTGATGAATCGACTACGCGCAAATTTGGTGGAACTGGATTAGGCATGGCTATTGCAAAGCAACTGGTTGAAACAATGGGAGGACATATCGATTTTGACAGTAAATTAGGGGAAGGCTCTAATTTCTGGTTTGAAATTGAATTTGAGAACCAATCGTTTTTGTCTGAAGAAAAAAGTTCATTATCAAACTTTAATGGCACATCAATATTAATCGTCAACTCACAAAAAGATCATAGTCGAATTATTGAAAACCATTTAACAACATGGAAGACATCATTTGATTATGCAAATGATGCATATGAAGCAATCGGCAAGATTTTAAGTGGCACAAATAAAAGTCGACCATATAATATTATCCTGGTATTTAAAAAATACCAGGACATTGATCCAATACAATTTATTCATCAAATAAAGGCAAAATCAAACTATTTTAACCACGCCTTTATACTAGTTAATGATGACTATATGACCCATACAACTAAAACTAATTTATTAAAAGCAGGTTATAACTCAATTATAGATAGCAACCCGGATAGAGCGATTATATTCAGGGCGTTACATTCGTTAATTGCTGGAATAAATTCGAATGAATTAGAAATAAAACCGAACCATGTATCTGAACAAGAAACACCATATAAACATATCAACAGGCGCTTGAATATTCTTATCGGGGAAGATAATGAAACCAATCAAAAAGTTATTAGAAACATACTTGAATACGGCCAGCATAAGGTTACGATCGCAGAAAATGGTGAAGTTGTATTAGATATCCTGGAGAATGAGGAATTTGATCTGGTTATTCTGGATATGCATATGCCGGTGATGGGTGGAATTGAAGCAGCAAAAATATTCCGTTTTATGTATCCAAATAAAAAACATATTCCTATACTGATGTTGACGGCAAATGCGACAAAAGAAGCCATTGATGCATGTAAAGAAGCTAATCTTGATGCGTACTTGACTAAACCAGTAGAACCAGAAAAATTATTGGCTACTGTAATTTCGCTTGTTAATGATAAACGTCAACAACATTTCATTCAGTCACAAACTTCATTAAAGATGGTAGAAACAGATGAGCAAAAACAAATAGAGCTTATAGATATTGAATCATTAAGTACTCTTTCTAAAATGGCAAAAGATCATAATTTTATGAAAAACCTCATTCGTGATTTTATAAAAAATACTAATAACATTATTAAAGAAATGCACATATCTATATTATCTGATGAATTTGATAAAATTGCAGAATTGGCACACACACTTGATGGAAGTTCACGCTCCATTGGAGCATATAGATTATCTAAAACAGCGGATGAGATATATAAACTTTCCCGCAAAAAACAAAAAAAAGAATTATCCAGCTACATAACTGAAATCAAGAAAATAAATAATTTTACTGAAGTAGCATTATTTAATTTTCTTGATGTTCAAAAATCAGAAGTACTATAGATCTATTTTTAGACATCCTTGTCTAACTAGTCTCCGTGATCTATTGAATAAATATAAACTATTCAAGTTATGCTGCAATTGCATATTCCGTTTCTTCTTTAGGAATTACTGATTTACTGGTTCTATTTCCTTCAAAATCAAGCCAATATATTGGCTTGTATTCACCTACAAGCCCTTTATAAGGGAATATTATTTTTTCACCAACGCTCAATTAAGTAATTAAACCAAATACCGGCTGGATTTCGATAAAGTCGTTCTACCATTTTCCACTATAATGGAAAAGCATTGTAGTCATCTATCGAAAGATGTGACCATGAATTGAATTCTTCTACGTTAGGAACTTGATGATGAAATTGGTTATCTACAATCAACCACAGGCTGTAATTATGCAATACAGGTAAAAAAGTTATACGGCTTATCATCTTATTCAATAATCTATTGCCGATAAAACTATTGTGGGCCGCATCGTGAGCTATTACAAAAAGCGACGCAATCTTAAGACCCGCTAGTACACTGCACATAATTCTCAAAGTTATACTTTCCAGAAAGATTGTGCCTGCTATTGCTAAAAAATAAACACTAGTATCGACTATAAATAATAACAGTCCTATTTTTAGTTGAAGGTTGTGTATATTTAGATACCGCAGTCCGTAATTGTTTTGTGTTGATTTATTTCATCATTAGATCTCCAGATTATGTTATTAGCATTATTTAACACTGCACCATGACCGAGCTTTAATAAAAGCTATTACTATTGCCAGGTCATTAGATTAGTAATAATCAATGCGCTGCTAATCGTGTAACTGGATGATTATTCTCTTTTGTAGCGAATTTATATTGACTGCGAACCAGACGTGACATAGTACGCAAATCCTTTTCCGAGATATTGAACGCAGCATCAACCCAGATATCACCTATTTCCAACAGCTGCTGATAATCAACCGGGTCGACTAATTGATGAACTTTCTTTATAGCAGTCATCGTCTTCTTTCGCTTGCGATTAGCGCAGATATATGAGTTGACAGCAATAGCTCCTTCCCCATCTTCAGCGAGGACATCAACAATACCCATATCGTAGAGTTCTTCAGCACTATACAAAAGACCGGATATCATCATTTTTTCTGCTGTTACAGGACTTACTCTGTGGGTAAGTAAATTAAAAGCGGCCATGCCGGGAAAAAGACTAAACAAGACTTCGGGGAAACCCATTTCTGAACTTCGTTCAGCTATTAACACATGGCTTGAAAGTGCACATTCAAAACCACCACCCAGTGCATTACCATGAACTAATGAAATAGTTGTGAGATCAAGTTCCCTTCCAATATGATTTGCATAAATTCCGTCAATACATAATCTGAAATAGTTTGTTATTGTTTCCCGATCCTTATTTTCGATACAATTGATAAGCAAATCTAAATCTCCTCCAAAACTGAAAACAGGATGTCGAGAAGTAAAAATACTGAACCCAATGTCTACTAACTCTCCATTTAAAGACAGCTTGCCTTCGTTATGTTTTAATATAGATTGAAACGTCTCTAATTCCTTTAATAAGGTTACTGTGAAACAATAACGCGGTTGTGAATTTAAATACAACCATACTGCTTTTTGTTCTGGATCTATTCGTACTTCGAGATGTTCAAAATTTTGAAATAAAACTTCACTACTGTATCTAACTGTACTCATGACATACCTCCTTCCATTATTAGTTATCAAATTTCATCAATAGATTTCAAGATCATTGTCACAAAAATGAATAACGGTGCATAATGACCCAAATCTCATAACGATAAGTCAAAAATATAAGAGTGAAATGAAAATTAAAAGAAAATAATTTCCTGACTTGTTAGTCAGAAATTATTAATACAACTGCATAAACTGTAATTCCTTCACCACGACCGATGAATCCCATTCGTTCAGTAGTAGTTGCTTTGATATTCACATTTGAGGTTTTTGTATTTAGATCACTTGCCAGATTTTTTTTCATTGAAGAAATGTGTTCTGCCATCTTTGGAGCTTGCGCTAAAATAGTTATGTCTGCATTAAGCAACACATAATTATTTTTATTCAATAAATCATTAACTTGCTTAAGTAATATTCGACTATCAATGCTCTTTAATCCTGGATCAGTATCAGGAAAATGATTTCCAATGTCGCCTAAACACATTGCACCAAGTATGGCGTCGCATAGAGCATGTATAACAGCATCGGCGTCCGAATGGCCTTCCAGACCTTTTTTATATGGAATAGTAACACCGCCTAAAATTAAAGGCCGGTCTTCAACAAGACGATGAGCATCATATCCATGTCCAATTCGCATATTTATGTCACCTTATTTAGGTATGTTTTTATATATTGAAGATCATCTTTATGGGTTATTTTTATATTTTCTTGATGTCCTTTAACAAGCATGGGTTTATGACCAGATAGTTCCATTGCCATCGATTCATCTGTTACAACGATATTTTCATTCAGTACTTTTTCTATCGCGGACAAAAGTTTTCCATATTTAAACATTTGCGGCGTTTGTGCATGCCAAAGAAATTCTCTTTCTACTGTTGTTTCAATTTCACCAGTTTCATTTGCTCTCTTCATGGTATCTCGGCATGGTAAAGCCAATAATCCACCAACATTATGTGTACGTAAATTAATCATAAGTCGATCAATCGCTGATTGATTTAAACAAGGTCTTGCAGCATCATGAACTAAAACCCAATCGTTATCCCCGGCATGATCATATAAAGCACGTAATCCATTTAATACAGATTGAAACCGTTCATCACCGCCTGGTACTGTTATTACTTTCTCATGTTTTGATATCGGTAATGCCGGCCAGTATTCATCTGTCTTTGAAATCGCAATTACAATACTTTCCATTTCTTCACGATGTATAAAACAATCAATCGTGTGTTCAATGATAGTCTTGCCAATAACCGATATATATTGTTTGGGCTTATCCATACCCATACGTGTACCAAATCCAGCAGCCGGGATCACTACCCAATATCTCGCACTATTCGACATAAACTTTAAGGGCACCTCTATGTAATTGCCTTTTCACCCCTCAAGTGGGCTATTTTCAGTACCCCCCTTGAGGGGTATACCGAGGTCCTTGCACTTATGTACAGGGACGTATTGTATGCCGGTTTCGCCTAAAGCGCCTACTTTTGGCACAGGAGCAAAAACCGGCCACGATAAAATTCTAATTAATAGAGACGCCCTTAATTCGAGTTGGCTTGAGAACCTGAATAATCAACAATTTGATAAAAGGTTTCATCATATTTGATCATTCCCATCTCACTACGTGCCCGTTCTTCGATCGCTTCCTGACCTTGCTTAAGATCAAGCACTTCTGCTGCTAATGAAAGGTTACGTTCTTTAAGGTCTTCATTTTCCTGTTCGATTTGACTAATTTGTTCCTGAAGATGATGCACTTCTGTCATACTGCCATTACCGATCCACAAACGGTACTGTAAGAGTATTAATAACAATACAAAAATAGCGGTAGTCAGTTTCATCTATGTATAATCAAACTCATAAAAAATCACCAAATCATCATACAATTTACGACGTAACGAGCCAAAACTAGCCAGATGCGACCACCATGAATGGCGGAAGTGCAGATTTTGTCTGGAACAAAAAATCTGCCAGTAGTCGTAATCATGATAAATTGTAAAAAGCATCTCTACCCGGATAAGTTGCATTATCCCCTAATTGATCTTCTATCTTCATCAAGCGATTATATTTTGCAACACGATCAGAACGTGAAAGCGAACCTGTTTTTATCTGTCCCGCAGATGTAGCAACAGCAAGATCCGCAATTGTTGTATCTTCAGTTTCTCCTGACCGATGTGATATGACAACAGTATACCCTGCCTTCTTGGCCATATTGATTGCAGCAAGTGTTTCTGTAAGTGTTCCAATCTGGTTTACCTTGATCAGGATTGAATTGCCTATACCTTTATCAATACCTTCCTGTAGTATTGATGTGTTAGTTACAAACAAATCATCACCAACTAATTGAACATCTTTCCCCAGTTTATCAGATAACAATTTCCATCCATCCCAATCATCTTCAGCCATACAATCTTCCATCGTTATGATTGGATATTTATCAAACCATGGCACCAGATAATCCAGAAATTCTTGTGCGCTGAGTTTTTTATTTTCTGATTCAAGTGTGTAAATACCATTCCGATAAAATTCAGAACTCGCTACATCCAGACCTAATAATATATCTTCACCTGCTTCATAGCCGGCATTTGATATAGCCTCGAGAATCACTTCAATCGCTTCTTCATTTGAAGATAAGTTCGGTGCAAACCCGCCTTCATCACCAACGGTTGTTCCAAGCCCGAGTTTTGAAAGAACCGATTTCAAGGAATGAAATACTTCAGTACCGTAGCGAACCGCTTCACGTATGCTCGGCGCACCTACGGGTAAAATCATGAATTCCTGCATATCAACACTGTTATCTGCATGTGCGCCACCATTAATGATATTCATCATTGGTACTGGCATTTGAAAGGGACCTTCTCCACCCATGTATTCGTAAAGCGGGATATTATTTTCATTTGCAGCCGCATGAGCAGTTGCCATCGAGACAGCGAGAATTGCATTTGCACCAAGATTTTCTTTATTAGGAGTACCATCCAGATCAATCATCGTTTGATCGATATCCGCCTGTTCTGAAACTTCTTTACCGGATAGGGCAGGCGCAATCTGTTCATGGATATTGCTTACTGCAGTAAGAACGCCCTTCCCTATGTAACGTGAATCATCCATATCACGTAGCTCCAATGCTTCACGTACCCCGGTCGATGCACCAGAAGGAACCATTGCACTACCAACAGCACCACCATCTGTATAGACCTCTGCCTCAATAGTAGGATTACCCCTTGAATCGAGAACTTCGCGAGCAATGATTTTACTTATAGTTGACACTTTCTTCTCCCAATACTAATTATGGGTGTCTCCGAAAATGCCTATTTTCGGAGACACCCATTTTATGATTTTACCGATTGATCAATTGTTTTTAACGTCTCAAGTAATGATCTCATCTTGTCCAAAGGCCATGAATTTGGACCATCACTCAGTGCTTTTTCCGGATCAGGATGCGTCTCCATAAATAGACCAGATATCCCGACAGCGATCGCAGCACGTGCAAGTGCCGGTACAAACTCACGTTGACCTCCTGAAACCTTTCCTCCGCCACCTGGCATCTGTACAGAATGAGTTGCATCAAACACAACCGGAGCACCTGTCTCTTGCATAACAACCAGTGAACGCATATCTGAAACGAGGTAATTGTATCCAAAAGATGCGCCCCGTTCACAAACCATGATTTTATCATTACCAACAGCGCGGGCCTTTTCGACAACATGCGTCATGTCCCATGGTGCAAGAAATTGGCCTTTTTTAATATTTACGGGTAACCCTGTTTTGGCAACGGCTTGAATATAATTTGTTTGTCGGCATAGAAATGCGGATGTTTGCAGGACATCAACAACACTTGCAACCTCATCAAGCGGCGTATCTTCATGTACATCGGTCAACACTGGTACACCAATTTTTTCTTTAACGTCTGCCAGAACTTTTAGACCCGTATTAATACCTGGACCTCGATAACTGTCATGCGAGCTACGATTTGCTTTATCAAATGAAGATTTATAGATAAATGGTATCTGTAATTCAGAGGCAAGTTCTTTTAACTGGCCTGCTGTATCCATTGCCAGTTGCTCACTCTCGATGACACATGGCCCGGCTATTAAAAAAAATGGATGTGTCGGTCCAACTTCAAAATTACATAGCTGCATTTTTGGCAGACCCTGTATTTGATTCTTTATATGCCAGTGCAGCTTTAATAAAACCTGTGAATAAGGGATGACCATCTCTTGGCGTTGAATTAAATTCTGGATGAAACTGGCAAGCAACAAACCAGGGATGCTCAGGAATTTCGATAATCTCGACTAATTCGTCATCAAGGGAACGTCCTGCAATGCGCAAACCTGTTGATTCAAGCTTTTCCT
>CAYMPA010000020.1:0-28690 GCA_964392105.1 uncultured Enterobacteriaceae bacterium | reverse complement strand
TTTCTGTTAAGAGTAAAAAATGATCGTCAGTTACACAATTTAATTTACAGGGTCTTTCTATCAAATAGCTGTTGAAAATATATTGTTAACTTAGTTAACAATTTTCTTTTATATATTTTTCGTACTTTGCTTCTTCGATCTTACGTTGTTCATCAGAGACGATTTTTGGATTATAGGGATCATCTGTTTCTTCGTATAAAAAACCGGCATCTTTCAATCCTTGCAGTTCTTTTATTATTCCGGCACATTTTAGTTTTTGTTTTTCCTTTTTTTCTTTTTCCTCTTTTATTAATGCAATTTTTTCATCACGTTCTTCTTGCATGACATCAAGTAGCTTTTGTTGTTTTTTATATCGTTCCTGATAATTTTCATCTTTCGCGGGTGCATTTTTAATTTTTATCTTATCTGCATTGCTAGATGCAGGTTTATCACCATAAACAACTTTTCCATCTTCATCGATCCATTTATAGACCTCTGACCAGGAAGTATTCAGATAGGTTAGAAATAAGATAAAGACTAGAAATTTATTAAGCATAGAATCCTTACCTTGTTTAAAGGTACCTCTATTAATTGCCTTTTTTCCACGATTGCGGCGTCAGCTTCGTGCTCAGATCCTCATGTATGCTATATACATTCCGGTCTTGTGCGCGCTGCTTCCTTGCACTCACAAAAAAATCCAAATTAATAGAAGCACCTTTTGATAAAAATGTTATCAAGCTACTTTTCTAGCTGATTTATTTCTAATTATTGTAGACTCTATCGCTGCTTTAAGTTCAGTGCAAATAGATTTAAAGTACTGCAAGTCGTTTGTTGTAAGTTGTTTATTTGTTTGACCATGATCGACATAAAAACACCCCGCAACTTTATTATTCACATAGAATGCGTTTACGATGATTGTTGCAGTTGGCTTCATTGGCCGCAGTGCGTCCGGGAGGAAGTTACTGAATTTATGGTGGTTTTTCGAGTTTATGCATAGTGTCTGTTCTTTTCTCAATAATTGATTAAAAAGTTTATTTAGGTCTATCGGAATTTTCAGTTGTTTAAGACTTGGGAGATCATTATCAATTGACTGGAATTTTGCTTTGAGGCTTTTTTCATTGGTGTCATAAGACATAAAGATAACACGTGAGAATCCAATACCGTCCTTCATGGCTTTTACAGCTACTTTTATTAGTCCACGCGCAGGTTTATTTGAATTATTGGAACGTAATAATTTAATACAATCCGTAATAACAGCTTTTTCTGGTGTACTTACTGTCTTTTTTACATTGGCCTCTTTCTTGATTGATGATGGGTAGCTCATCATCATCAGTAATAACGGTTGATAGGATAGATATTTTCGACTGTTACGAATTGTATTAATAATAATCCAGTTTATTTTTCCAGGTGCCATGTTTGCAGGAACACGGATGTATTCTGCAACACGATTGATTAATTCTTCAGGATAATGAATTGAAGAATGGGAATACACCTGGTGTAAAAGATCTGCTGCTAAACGTATACCGGTTATCTTCGGGTTATGATGCTTGCCTGAGTAACTTTCTCGTATCAACTCAGGCAGTTTCCAGTGTTGTGCAATTGCTTGTGCAATTACGTCTACAGTGTTTCCAAGTAATTCTTTCTCTTTTATTTTGTGTTTATCATCCGGAGTGAGATATATTTTTTCCAGTTTGTGTGCCTTGTCAGGATCGATTAAATAAAGGATGAATCTGACAAATCCCCGGTTTAAGCCAGCTGTAAAGATTTCGTTATGCTCAGACTCCTTCCGCAGGATAGACCATTCCCTGGCCATAAATGCCGTTTGATATTGATGAGCATAGGCATCCAATATTCTAGTTACTGTTTTACTATCCTGAACTTTCTCAAGGACAGGTAAGTCGGTTAGCATTTTTATAACAAGCGGAATGCTGATCAGCGATATAGCATGAGAGATAGTCGTGATTTCCTTTTTCTTTGAACGGCCGGCATGACGCAAGAGGGTTATTGAAAATCCAGGATCTTGCCTCGCTATATCAGCCAATACAGTGACGGTAATGTCTTGCTCATTCTCCTGTAGCTCATGAATCCTGCGTTTACTTTTATACAATACAGGGATTTCACAGTCGCTGAAGGCTTTAATCCAGTGTGACGATGTGTCGGCCATATAGTCTCAATTGTTGCTAGCTAAGAAATTTCCAGAGACAAACTGAACCGGACTACTGTTTTAACCCGAATAGTTGACCCTATCTTGTGGGTTATCGGGAAAAAAGGGATAAATCTTGAGTAAATCCGGGGATAGAGGAAGACTATCCCCGGGAGATATGTAAGTGGTTTAGCGTTCCAGAAGTTCCAGTTTGCCAGTCTTGTCTTTCCACTCCTCAGCATCTTCAGGTGGCGCTTTCATTTCATTAATGATCGGCCAATCCTTTGATAATTCAGCATTTAATTCGATATAATTCTCCATGCCTTCCGGTACATCTTCATCAGCAATAATGGCTTCAACCGGGCATTCTGGCTCACACAGCGTGCAATCGATACATTCATCCGGGTCTATGACCAACATGTTTGGGCCCTCATGGAAGCAATCAACCGGGCAAACCTCAACACAGTCGGTGTATTTGCATTTAATGCAGCTTTCAAGAACAACAAATGTCATCACATTTACCTATAGGTTCAAGTGTTAAAAAGGACGGCATCATACTCGTTCCTGAGGTAGCATAAAAGACCCTATGTCAGAGCACTCTTCACGAATGCTCTTTTGTCCTCATACTTCGTTAAAAATGTGCTCGAATACTCATTTATTAACTATAAATTCCGTATCTGTGCGCATTTTTGCCTCGTCTGAGAACAAAATTTCTATTCGTGTAAAGCACTCTGTTAATTATTACTTTTTATTATCTCGGAAATCTCATCAGCAAGTGCTTTACCTTTTTTCAATTCTGATATAGCAATCCCTGTTTCCCCGAGTTTGGACAATATCTTGATTTGAAGTTGCTCAGCCGAATTACCTTCATAGTAGATAAGACAGGACTTCATGTCGTTTTTGTCACTTTCGATTTTACTGATTTCGCTGATCTCTTTCAGCAATTCAGATAAATGTATATCGCTGGGATTTTCCAGTCTCAGGCTGAAACATTGCGTGCTGCGGGTTAATTCAGACAGACTGGTATGGCTTATTAATTTCCCTTTGTTCAATATTGCGATATCACTGCAGATGTCTTCTATCTCGGATAGATTATGGGAGCTGATAACCACACTATATTCATTTCCTAATTGTCTTAATAAATTTCGTACTTCTGTTGCTGCAACAGGATCAAGACCGGATGTTGGTTCATCCATCAATATAAGTTCTGGTTTGCCAATAAAGGACTGGGCTAACATCACGCGTTTACGTTGACCAAAGCTCAATGTTTCAGGAAGTTGTTTTGCAAAACCTGAGGCCTGTACAAGTGACAATACGTGTTCCACTTCTTTAACAGCATCTTGTCTACTAAGATTTTGCAGTCTTGCGTAATGTTGGAGTTGCGTTAGTACATCAATACCCTTAAACATCATAGTATCCTGGGGTAACAAAGATAATTTTCCTTTGATTGAACCTGAATCTGGAGGAATACCCATGATGCGAACCTTGCCGGCTGTTGGTTTTATAAATCCGCACAAGATTGAAAATAACGTTGACTTACCTGCTCCATTTGGTCCAACAATGCCAGTTGTTTGAGTTAAATCCAGTTCCAGGTCAAGTCCATCAAGGGCTTTTATACCCAGATAAAGTTTTGTTAATGATTCACACTGTATATGTTTGGTCATTTACATATCCCTTCGCTTGAAGATAGTCCAACCACACACAAAATAGATCAGTGTGTAACAAGAGAGAATTGCAACTGAAATAAATATATTTACCAGATTAATATCAACAATGATTGACTTGATCCCACTTGGGATTAAATAAATTGCATAGCTAATATCAGCTTTTAGCCAAAGACTGATCATGATAAGTAAAACATACATCATCACTCCCAGACATAACGAACCGAATGCAGAACGTGCAATTGCAGATATCATCGACATAAATGCAATGAATGGCAGGCTGTAAAAAAATACGATAGTAAAGGTTTGTAGGCCAAAGTTTATGATGGTTTCGAGCTTGTCTTCATTATTTAATAATGCCTGTGCTGATGCCCATAGAGATGTGATAGATACGCATATAAATACAAGTAAAGTAACAGCGATAAACCGTGATAAATATAATTCAGCACGTGTTGCGCGCGTTAATATAAATCTGAATGCGCCTCTTGTTGCATCACTGGAATATTGATTATTAGCAGCCAATAAAATGAAGAGTGGTGTTACTGTTATTGAAACCAGTAAATAAACAGATAAACTTGCTGATCGATCAACAAACATTTGCATCGCCAGGTACTGATCTTCCAGTAACCAGCTTGCTATAAATAAACCTTGTTCACTCTTCAGCTTTTCAACTGCCAGTTCACTTATATTATCAAAAAATAAATACCAGAAAAAAAAGTAGGGAATGATAAAGGCCAGACTTTTCAGACTGCTCAATGAGTGATAGAAATCAAAAAGCGTAAGCTCTTTTAGGCGATATGGATTTAGCATGGAGATGCTTTAATAATTATTATTGATTAATAATGCCTGATCTGGATTTAACGATCCAGCATCGTACGCAATTCATATAATAATGCGAGTGCTTGTTTCGGGTTGGTCGAATCGGGATCAATAGTTTCCAGTTTTTCCAGTAAAGGATCGGCATTAAATAAATCAGTTTGTTTTTTATCCCTGTGTGTTATCGGGATATGAAGTTCTATTTCATCTAAGCGATTTTTTGCGGCTGTGATGACTGTTTTAGGAATACCAGCAAGAGAAGCGACTTGTATACCATAGCTCTGACTTGCAGGCCCTTGTTTTACTGAATGTAACAAGACAATTTCTTCGCCGTGTTCAACGACATCCATATGTACATTAGCAACGTTACATTCGTGTTCAGGTAATGCAGTAAGTTCAAAATAGTGAGTAGCAAATAATGTATATGATTGGGTCACCTTTGCGAGATGCGATGCACAGGCCCAGGCCAATGCCAGTCCGTCATAGGTACTGGTACCGCGTCCAATCTCATCCATTAATACAAGACTATTACTTGTCGCGTTATTCAGGATATTAGCTGTTTCAGTCATTTCTACCATGAAGGTTGAACGACCACTGGCAAGGTCATCCGAAGCACCAACCCGGGTAAAGATACGATCAATTGGGCCAATGACAGCCTTCGCTGCCGGAACATAACTGCCGATATGCGCAAGGATAACGATTAAAGCAGTTTGTCGCATATAGGTTGATTTACCGCCCATGTTCGGACCTGTAATGATCAGCATTTGGTAATCGTTATTCAGTGCCAGGTCATTGGCAATAAACGGTTCTGATTGAATTTGTTCAACAACCGGATGCCGTCCCGCTTCGATCATAATGCCTTTATCTTCTGTCAAAACCGGCGCAGTAAAATTCAGTGTTTCGGCAGTCTCGGCAAAACAGAGGTAGATATCAAATTCAGCAAGTGCGGATGCGCATAACTGAAGTTCCGTAATAAACCTTGTAATGTAATCCAGTAACTGATCATATAAGTATTTTTCACGAGCCAGAGATTTTTCCTTGGCACTTAGTATTTTGTTCTCAAAGTTTTTTAATTCCGGGGTGATGAATCGCTCCGTCGCCTTTAAAGTTTGACGGCGATTATAATCATCGGGAACATCCGATGAATGGAGACGACTTATTTCTATGTAATATCCGTGTACACGGTTATAACCCACCTTTAAGCCTTGAATCCCAGTCCGTTGCTTTTCTTTATCTTCAAGATCAGTTAAAAACTGACCTGCGTCATTACTTAGCTGTCTTAGCTCATCCAGTTCCGAATCATATCCTGTAGCGATAACACCACCATCACGAATAATGATGGGAGGTTCATCGACTAATGCCTTATTTAAGGTCTCAAGTAGTTCAGGAAATAAATCGATATCTTGAAGAAGGATGTTTAATCTTGGGCTATCGATCAGTCCCAGACTTTCTTTTATTTCAGGTAGAAGGGTCAGGCTGTTTCGAAGTTGTATCAGATCTCGTGGCTTTGCAGATTTCAAGGCAACACGCGACATGATTCGTTCAATGTCACAAATACCACGCATGGTTTCATGAAAATTACTGTGGCATCGATTGTTTAATAGTTTTTCAACTGCATCATGCCGAAATCGTAGCGTTTCATGATCACGAATCGGTTGTTGGCACCATCGACGCAATAAACGACCACCCATGACAGTCGATGTGGTATCGATAACGTTTAATAAGCTATGAGATTTTCCTTCAACCAGGCCGGTTTCAATTTCAAGGTTACGACGGGATACTGCATCTATCTGTATAGTATTATCCGCAAGATTTACCTTGGGTATTTGTAAGTGAGGTAATAAGGTTTTTTGTGTGTCATTCAGATATTGAATCAGACATCCAAGCGCACACACGCATGAATCCAGATCCTGACATCCAAACCCATTCAGATCGTTAACACCATACTGTTGTTTGATAATTGATTCAGCCGTACTTTGATTAAAGTGCCAGTCAGGACGTTTGGTAATTGTTTTATTTTTAATGTCTAAATTATCTAGATCGAATCCCTCACTTATTAATATCTCTGCGGGATGATATTGATCAACTACGTCTATAAGAGAACCAGAGTGTTCAACTTCTAAAAGATCCACCTGGCCACTGCTGAGTTCAACACTGGCTAAACCATAATGTTGTTTGGTTTTATAAACAGACAATAAAATATTAGAAACCCTTTCGTTTAATAAGGCATCCTCGGTTATTGTCCCGGGTGTAATAATTCGAGCGATTTTACGTTCAACCGGACCTTTGCTGAGTGCCGGATCACCGACCTGCTCGCATATCACGACGGATTCACCCAGCTTGATTAATTTTGCCAGATAATTATCAACCGCATGATAGGGCACACCGGCCATGGGGATTGCTTCGCCAGCGGACTTACCACGTTTAGTCAGGGTAATATTTAATAAACGTGCTGCTTTCTTTGCATCGTCGTAGAACAACTCATAAAAGTCACCCATGCGGAAAAATAAAAGTTTATCTGGATATTCCTGTTTGAACCCCAGGTATTGTTGCATTACGGGCGTATGCTGCGAGCCGTCTTTAACGGTTTGTATCATGGTGTGAATGCGCGACAAACTGTAGTCTGTGTATAAGCCAGCGAAATGGTAGTTCCGGTTGAAGCGAATTGTCCTGGAGCTGGAGAACTTGAACTTGTTGCCGGTGTCATTGCCGACTCAATCGCAGGTGATTGCATGCGAACGATCGCCTGTGAATTGATAGGAAAACGACCATTATCCAGACAACTAAATTCGAAGGTGCCGGCAGTTGGAAATAGTCCCAGACATTCCGGGCAATAGTCCGGACTGCTTTTATCTGTGTTAACTGGTTCGATCATGATCTTTTTCAATAGCGTATCAATGAAAGGTACGTAGAGTGGATAACAATAATGTGCACGGATCTTTAGCAGATTTCTATCCTGTATGCTCAGGTTAGCTGCCCCTGGCGTGGTTGGACGAAACATCAAATTATCATTCGGGATGACGTTTTCTGTTGTGCCATCAATAGTAATCTTCAAGGGTTTAAAGCCATCTGTTGATGATAAAGGTCCGACCGCACTACTAAACGCTGTTAATGGTGGATTGATAATCTCAATCCAAGCAAATCCAAGTCTAATTTCTTCACGTACCTGATCTCTTGCTCGTATGACTTCTGCTGCATTATCACAGTGTGTATACAATGGCGCCATCCCTCTTGCCAGGGCATTTTCCATAATACCGAGATGGCCATTGCTAACTGCACCGGATCGAGCAGCAAGAAAGGTCGCGTAATTTAATGTAATTTTGGCATGATATAAAAGAGTAAACTGAAAGGCAGCGAAGATTAAAATAAACAATACAGGGAAGACGATAATAAATTCCGTCATACTCTGT
This sequence comes from uncultured Enterobacteriaceae bacterium, assembly GCA_964392105.1. Lineage (GTDB taxonomy): Bacteria > Pseudomonadota > Gammaproteobacteria > Eutrophobiales > Eutrophobiaceae > UBA7359. Next base: position 20,678 of record CAYMPA010000020.1, on the reverse strand, counting down.
CCTGATTGTCTTGAACTTATAAACATAGTTAGTCGGTACTTGTCTTACTTAAATCCTGCTTTAGTAGTCTGGAGATTCCATCCACAAGTTGGGTTGCACGGATGCTGAGAGGGTCATCCGCTGTTATGTGTTCCTGCAATTGTACAAAGGTCTGGGTTGCGAGTTTAAGTTGGATAATGCCCATATTGTGCCAAACTTTGCTGTTATTAGAATCACGGCTCAGAGCTTGCTGATATGACTGAATTGCCGCAACATGTTTGTTTAATCGTGCATAGGAATTACCAAGTCTGAACCATATCTCAGCATCGTTTGGTATCCGCTGGGACAAACTCCCATAGTATTCAACTGATTGTTCCCAGTCATTATTTTGGTAAGCGGCTTGAGCACTTTGTTTAAGCTTGATTAATTCTTCCAGGTTTTGTTCTGGCTCTAATTCATTTGCCGAACCGAATTTCGTGTTCTGAGCATTACAAGCGACCAATAACAAAAGTATCGGTAATAAAAGCATTTTGAAAAATTTCATTTGTTAAGTTCCCATTGCAATTCCATATTTTCAACCAGTCCCAGTCTTTCAGCATTTCCTGCCATTAATTCAAGCACCATTGCAGATCCAACAGACATGGCAAAACGCCAGGGTTTAATATTGCGGGCAATTTTTTTTATTTGTAGATCCTTGTTTAAAAAGATGACATCAATATTATAACGCATTCCAATCGTATGGATTGATGAGCATGGCTGAATGAGTAATCCTTCATCATCTTGCAATGGTGTATGCCATAGTAATCCTCGCATACGCTCAGCCATTGAAGACGTTCTCATGACATGGGGAAGAATCAGTTTCTGTTGATGACTTGTAAAAATACCACCTTGAATCACAATGCCCCTTTAGCCAGAAACTTCATGACGATGGGAAACCCAAGCACAATGAATGTAACCGGGAAAATAAAAATGATGAGTGGCCCGACCAGTTTAATAGGCGCTTCCATCGCCAGTTTTTCTGCACGCTGAAATCGCTCATTTCGACGTTGTTCTGCCTGGACACTGAGTACCGTTGCCAGACTGGCGCCCATTTTCTCTGCTTGTATCATGGCACTTACAAAACTAGTGACTTCTTTGATATCCAAACGGTCGGCCATACGCCGAAGTGCATCGGCCCGGGTAAGACCGGCACGAAGATCACGTAAGACGGTACCGAATTCATTTCTCAATGGACTTGGTGGTGCCTTTTCCATAGCCTGGCCCAGTGCTCCCTGAAGGTTAAGGCCTGCCTGCACTGCCATCGTAATAAAATCAAGATACACGGGCATGGCCCTGATCACAGCAAGTTCCCTGCGTTTACGATTATCACTGAGCCACAAATCCGGTAATACATAACCAAGGATTGTTGAGAGTAGAACCCATATAGGTTGTTGTTGATGGAGTGCGTTGATGATAATTATGCCAGCAAGAAATCCAGATATCGTACTCATAATTCGGATGGCAACAAACTGCTCAGCGATAAGCAGATAGGAAACGCCAGTTCGCTGTAGTCTTTTTTCAATACGTTCCATCATTTCATAAGGCAGGAATGAACAAAAGAAGTGGCTGATGATTTGTATAATTGGCCAAATTAACTTTAACGCGGGAGGAAGGGGATCCATATAGGTACGATCTTCTTCATCGACCATCTTGTTGAGTTCCCGGATAACGAGGATAAACAAAAAAACACTCATACCAGCACAGAGGGCAATCGTATTGATAGCAAACAGGGATTGTCCTTCAATAGCGGCTCTTATTTGTTCATTCATGGTTATTCTCGGTCAGCCTCCTAAACATCAATGGCCGTAATCTTTTGAATCATGAGATAGCCCATGATCTCCATAAAAAGGATGATAGCTAATACGATCCAGCCGATTGTTGTTGTCCATAATTTTTCCATTGCGGCCGGTTCAAGAAAGTAAAGTAAAAAAGCCAACAGTACGGGTAAGCCAGTCATGACAACACCTTGTAACTTACCTTGTGCAGTTAAGCTTTCGATCTTGCCTTCCATTTGATGTTTACGGCGCAGGGTATCGCCGAGTGACCCCATAATGTCCGCGAGATTGCCACCAATTTCACGATTGATTCTCAATGCAGAAGACAGCATAGCAAAATCCTGAATCGGTAATCTTTTTTCCATGTGCTGTAGCGAGATATCGAAGTCAGTACCAATACGTTGCTCGCGCATAAATAATTCAAATTCCTGACTGAGTGGTGCCGGTTGTTCCTGGATCAAGTTCTCAAGTGCAATGTTGAGGCTAGCACCCGCCAGCATGGAACCGGCCATCATGACCAGTGCATCCGGTAATTGTTCTTCAAAGCGACGTAAACGTTTTTTACGCATACTGCGATAGATCATTGCTGGCAGAAAAGCGATAAGACAGAATATGGCAATGGTTGTGATCGGGTCACCAAGGAGAAACCAGGCCAATATTGGTAACACAACCATGGCAATCAAATTGAACTGGAACAAGCGGTTGGCATCGACGGACATAAACATGTCGGTCATGTTGGCACTGGCACTTTCTGTGAAGGTTTCTTTATAAGCGGTCATGTACCTTTGTCCAACACTCATTAGCAGGTACATAAAAAGAGAGGCACTTAAAAAGACACCAGCAACAATAATAAGAAATAATATACTACCGGTGAGGTTATAGAGGAATTCCATTAGGGTGCCTTACGAAAATAGAAATTTTTTTGTGAGAGTAAGAAAGCACCGGGCGCACGACTGCATGGATGCAGGAGGTAGAGCGACGCAGGGAGCCAAAGCCGAGAACCGGAATACATAGGGCAGTTTTTTGCTCCTGCAAAAACTGCATTCCCACTATCCATGATGGTCATTCGAGCACGGTGCTGACGCAGCTATCGCGGAAAAAGGCATTTTCGGAGGGCACCCATTAATTTGTACTGAAAATACTCATATCGACAGCTAGGCCACGAGAACGCAATTCTTCATAAAATTCCGGAATGCTACCGGTGGCATGATAATAGCCTTTCACCTTTCCTTTATCATCAAAACCTTCTTGTTGAAAACGGAAAATGTCTTGCAGTTGAATTATGTCACCTTCCATACCTGTAACTTCAGTTATGTTTATGACACGACGACTCCCATCATTAAAGCGGGTTTGTTGTACAACGAGATGTATGGCAGAGGCAATTTGTTCGCGGATGGCTTTGCTGGGTAAGTCCATGCCCGCCATCAAGACCATCACCTCCAACCTGGCAAGCATATCCCTCGGTGTGTTGGCATGCGCTGTGGTTAATGAACCATCATGACCCGTGTTCATGGCTTGCAGCATGTCCAGGGCCTCACCACCACGACACTCACCGACAACAATGCGATCAGGCCGCATACGCAGACAGTTCTTAACCAGGTCCCGAATGGGTATCGCACCCTTGCCTTCCATATTCGGTGGTCGTGCTTCAAGAGTGACCAGGTGCGGTTGTGCCAGTTGTAATTCTGCCGCGTCCTCAACAGTCACGATACGCTCCGAGTCGGGTATGAAGTTAGACAGGATATTTAATAACGTTGTTTTACCACTACCGGTACCACCTGAAACAAGGATATTTTTATGGTGTTCGACGGCCATTTTCAAAAAATCAACCATGCTCTGGTTTATCGCATCAAAGTTAATCAAGTCTTCGGCAAAAAGTTTTTGCTTGGAGAATTTTCGAATAGTCAGACAGGGACCTCTTAATGCCAATGGTGGGATGATGGCATTGACACGTGAGCCGTCTTTTAATCGGGCATCGACCATGGGTGAACTTTCATCAATACGCCGGCCCAAGGGTGCCACAATTCGTTCGATGGCAGACAAAACGGCATTATCAGAGCTGAATACCACTTTTGATTTGGTTAAATTGCCACCTTTTTCAATATAGATTTCATCATGACGGTTGACCATCACTTCGCTGATGTCGTCTTTTGCCAATAGCTCTTCCAGAGGACCAAGACCAACGGCTTCGTTTAATACTTCTTCGGCGAGTTCATCCTTATCAACATCCGCCGGCAATTTACCTTCCATGTCTTTAATGATTTCCGCAATCAACCCCTGGATATGATGACGCAGTTGATCTTCATCCATCTTACCGATATCGGTGCGACGTAGATCCATCATGTGTAATAATTCTTCATGCAATCGGTTACGCCACATGAAGCGATCCTTTTTATACAATGTTTCATCTTCTTCAATTTCAGGATGATGCTGGACGCCAATCATGGTCTTGACGTCTTCTACATCTTCGACATAGTTACCTTCAGCCGATTCATCGATGCCAGCTGTGATATGAAAAGCGCCAATGCTGATTACATCGGATGAACGCAATGGCCCATGGCGTTGAATGGGTTCTCCATTAACAAGCGTATTACCATTACTCAAATCTTCTATGTAAAGCCCATCAGGGGTACGATGAAATGCGGCATGATTGGGTGAGATTTTCCAGCCGCGGAGCTGGATCAGGTTACCGCCTGCTTTACCAATACCACATTCATTTGTGGGGCAACGGACACCTTTAACTTTTTTACCGGCCTTGGTTTTTACGATGATGTCGAACATACCTTCTCTCTCTAATCGAGGATCAAATCTTCTTCATCAATATTATTCTTGAAAGTATCGATCATTTGTTGGCGTTTTCCGACTTCTTTTTTATTGATGTCCGAATTGGCATCAAACACGGTAGGTGTAACAAAAATAACGAGGTCATTATCATCATTATTCACGATTGTATTCCTGAAAAAAGCACCGATGATAGGTATATCACCCAGGAAGGGAAATTGAGTGATGTTTTCACTCAGCTTTCGATCAATTAGCCCGGACATAATTAATGTTTCACCATCCTGCATACGGATATCGGTGCTGGTACGACGGGTTATGAATCCGGGCGGGGTATTACCGCCACCGGGACGATCCGGGTCTATGGTACTGGATTCGGTGGTGATCTTGGCGACAATAGAGTTGTCATGACCGACAATGGGTTCGATTTCCAGCAGGATACCGAATTCCTTATACTCCACGTCGGTTGATCCAAGACTACCGGAGCTGACAACAGGTACTTCACCACCGGCCAGGAACTCAGCCTTGCCACCACTACGTGTACTCAGGGTCGGTTCCGCCAGGATGATCGCATTTCGACTGGCGACCAGTAGGTTAATGGCAGAGTTAATCTGGGTTGCCACCCCCAGAAAGCCAAGTGGGCCGGCATTTTGAAACACTGATGCATCAACGAATGCCGGTGCATTGTTCGGATCTACTGCACGAAAAGTATTGTTGTCTACTGCATCAGCATTGATAGCTGCGATAGGTCCGGCGATGATTTGATCCCAGGCTATACCCAGGTTTTCATCCAGGCCTCCACGAAGTTCGGCAAATTTAACATTCATAAACACCATTTTGTCATCTGGCAATAAGATGGGTGCCGTCGGTGGTGTTTGCGCCTGTGTCAGATCAATCACCCCTTTGTATTCGCCTTTAATCAGGTTGAGTTTCTCGACATCTGTTGTATAAAGCGTTCCGGTCAGATAGATACGTTCCCCGATCTTCTTGACCTCTATATCCCCGATATGACTAACCAGTTCCTGCAATTCCAGCATTAAGCGACCGGTATTATTTTCAACAATGGTGACTTTTAAATCACTTTCTGACCCATCGCTGTACCAGATATGCAGTGTGGTTTCACCGGCTGCCTCGGCCAGTATTAACAATTGACCGTTATCCAGCATGGAGGTACTGAGTAATTTCCCATTGCCGACGGCAACGCGATCGACATCACCGACCTCGAGAATTTTTATCTCGCCGATAAATACCAGGATGCTTTCTGTTGCATGGCTTGTAATTGAAATGAGTAAAAAGCCAAGTAGGATAATAGTCTGTATTATTCGGTGGCTTTTCATGTTTTGAATCATCTTATTATTCAACATCGTCACTTACCTTGTCTTCATCTTCGGAAAGAATTTGATCGATCGATTCAATCGGCAGATTGGTTCGCTTGGCCTTGCCATCTTCACTGCTTCCCCCGATGATTAGGCTGATTGGACCTTTACCCAATAGTATATCCAGTTCTTTTTCAATGCCTATTTCACCGCCGGTGATCCCTTCAATAATGTTGCCATTCTTGTCGCGTACCGTACCGTCGGCAGCTACCGTCAGATCACAGTCCGTCATGATATTGCCATCCGGCCCGATGACATTGTCATTTTCATCGACAAAAACCCCGGATAGTATTTTGCCACTTTTCGTCATGACAGTACCGTCTCCGGCAATCAGGCAACCATGTTTGTTCACTTTTACCTTGGGTCCACTGATGATCTTGCCATCCTTGGTCATGACAGTGCCATTGGCCAGTATTGTTACATCATCGGGATCGATGACGTTGCCATCCTTGTCCACCCACTGACCATTTTCATTCACAGTATAACCGGCGGCCTCCATGACAGCCTGTTTTGTTGTAATGGTGCCATCTGCGTTAACCACAATGTCATTCGGATCGATGACATTGCCATTTTCATCCACATACTCACCATTCTCATTCATACTGATACCTTTGGCACCCAGTAAGACACCATCTTTTGTTGTAACGGTGCCATTTTCAGAGATCCGAATGTCATCACCATTGATAACAGTCCCATCTGCACTTACCCAGTTTCCATTTTCATCAATGGTTGCACCTGCGGCGGCAGCTGCCTTCCTTAATGCAGACAATTTCTTCATCTTGGCTGCTTCCTTCACCAGATCGAATGGTGTTATACCCTCAAAATCAGCCAGACCCCGGTCATCACGATGACGCAAGATAGCAACCAAATCACCCTTGTCGTCTGCCAGGGAAAGGAGGGCGGCCTGTTTTGGCGTAACATCCAGGGTGACGGCAGCGAATCCTGCTTCCGTACGGAACTGGGGTAGTTGATATTGATCCAGATAGGCCCGATAGGCCTCTTGTCCGGCTGCCAGAACGAGAACATCCTGAACGACCGGCATGATGACATCCTTGGGTTTTTCCTGAACAGCGCCCAGGTTTTTGAGTTGATCGACTGGCAGGTCGATCCCTTCTGGTAGGCCAGCGGCCAGGGCAGCCTGCATTGCTGTATCACCCAGGGCAGTCGGTAATGCGGCAGCAGTGGTTGTTGTCGGTCTATAACCAATGGTCTTGGCCTGAATAATGACGTAGATATCGACTTTGTTACCAGGGCGCAACATGCCGGAAATGGAATTGACCTCATCGACCTGTACGGTGAGTGCACGATGTCCTGCTTCAATTATATCAGAAAAATCTCTGGGAAATGTTTCATCTATATCACTGGAAATTACCGGTTTACCAGCGGTAATATCATTGTTCAAAAACTGGCCAAGATGGTTTTCAAAGTTATCCAGAGTCAGCGTGGAATCGGCGACAAACTTGATGGGCATATCCAGTGTTGACAAATATTCTTCTTCCAGCCGTGTTCCTTTGGGTAAATCCCGGTTGGCGACAATGACGGTCATCAAGACTTCTTTTTCACCCAACAGCCTTTCGAGGATGGCTGCTTCCCGAGCATTTAGATATAAAACAGAAAGTCCCGCAGCAGCCAGACCAAATAAGATGGCTGAAATCAGCATCATCCAGGTTTTTGAACCACTCGTTTCTGCCATGTCTCCCCCTGATTAAATTATTAAGTTCTATGTTTCCCTGAACTATTTTTATCGATCCATCTTTATTTTTAAGATAATGGATACCTTTTTATTAATCCCTAGAAATAGAATGATACGACTAATTTTGTTTAACAGCTATTTTTGTATGAGCATTTTAATTAGTTGCAAAATATTGAGTTTCATTGAACAACTTATATAAATGTCTTAGTTACAAAATATTGAATTATATTGAAGAACTTATATAAATATTTTCACAATCTAGTTTATGTTTTCACAATCCAGTTTATATTTTTTGTTCAAAATCATCAGGCGATCGTTGACTGCGTTTATTTAAGTAAGGAGAAGATCGTGACACAAACAAGTCATGCTGTATGTCAGGTGAATGCCTGACATAGACTGTCAACATAAAAATAATCCCATTGATGCTCGTCAGTGGGATACCGGCTAACCGAACTGTGGTTTTCGGATAACGAAAATGGCTTAGTGGAACAGTGGTGTCAGGGAATGCTCAGGTTTTTCAAGGTCCCCGCTTCACCGGGTATTCTCGATTTTACTGCTTGTTGCCCTGACAAAGAATCTGGCGATGAGGTTCGATACTTTTCAACGGCCGTTGTGTACTCAGTTGATGTACGGGTACTGTCCTGTTTGATCTGATCTGTGAGCACGTCCTTCATATCATCATTGACACCCTGGAGATCCAACTTATCCCAGTAGTCACTTGCAGTCTCGTAATCCGGATAATCGCTGAGTGATAAGGCAAAACTGTAGCCTTCATAATTTTGACGAATTGTGTCTAACAAGCTGGCAACGGCATCTCGCATTGGTGCGCTGCTCATGGTCAGTATTCCAAAGGCGATGACAATCGTATATTCCACCATGGATTGCCCCAACTGCTGTCGTCTGTTTTTAAACGTCTTGTTCATATAATGTCTCTGTTTCATGTTAAAACGATCCTTCGGTTACACTTTGCGAATTAACGATGGTGGTACCGGCTTGTTCTTTCAGTACCAGCGTCACATGTTTATTTGACCGCCTGAACTGCAGCACCTGTTGTTTGCCACTATGCGGCGGTATCTCTGTTATTTCTTCCCAGCCGAGGCGTTTGTAATGGCTCCGATAAAAATTGGCATTACTTTTTATCGTATTGGAATTTTGCAATAATACGTTACGCCCTTTTTTGCCACTGTCTTCAGAGACGGTGTCATTTAATACCATACTGCCTTTCATGCGGGGGAAATCCTGTCCGGGTTTGGTATATTGCTTCGGATCAAGCGGACTTACCGACAGGTAGCCCAAGGTGCGGCGTTTGCTGTCACTCGTCATCTGTACGGTCAGTATATACTCTTCTTCGATGCGGCTGATGATCGTCCAGGGAGGGAATGCGGTTGATATGCTATGCCCCGGCAATCCCTGGTCAGTATCGTCTTCCCAGAGTGTTTTATAGAAATCAATGACTTCTTGCAGCGAACGGTTGGATGAGAACTGCCTTATCTGCATCGGGATACCATTGACAATCATCTTATTTCCGAGCATGCCAATAGAGGATTTTGGTGGTGCAGGTAATATTGACCTGGCCTCGGCATGCGCTACCAGCCCGAGACAAAGCAGCATCAATAAACAAGTTTTACTTAATACAATCATCGGGTGCACTCAATTGATCATCCTCTGCGGGATCAGCCCAGGGATATTTATAGGAGGGAATGTTGTAGGTAAAATTACAGGTATTGTAGGGACAGTTGTGTCCGCCAATAGGATTGGCATCGACGGTATAAGCGGTTGTGAACTCATGCAGGCGGTCGGGATGGACGGCACCCATATCAACATAACCGGTCCAGAGACTGCCATCTTCATCATCGGCAGGTATGCTAGGGAGCACGGAGAATCGCGGCCCCCAACCATCCAATCTCAAATCACCACACTCAAGCAGGTCCGCGAATTCGCCTGTATCTGTCCTATTAGGACCCATATGATCTGATCCTGTGATCCACTGGTAATCGGACAAGGCTGTAAATTTATCACTCAGCGATGTCAGTTTTCTGGCAATGGTCATTTCACCGGCCTGGTCCTTGGCATGGAAACGCCCGCCTGCATTCCAGCCATCGGAGAGTACCGCGGCACGAGTCAGCGAAGCAAGAGACGTTGTCGGTCCTGCCCCTGCCAAAACGGCATAGGTGCCGGAGATGGTGCCAAAGTCTACCAGGCCAGGTTGGCTGACAATGGATATAGTCATTTGAGTGTGTGCATAGCCTTTCAGGTTATCAATCACAAATGCAGGGAATGTCCCCGCGATGAGATTGGCAATATTACTGCTGGCACTAGTGGCCGCAGTAAATACCAACTCATCGATCTCAAGCGGAGTTTTGAGTTCATCGCTTGTACTGTTATTGGGTGTATCGTCAAAACTCTCAAGCATGGAATCATCAATCGTCGTGGGGCTTGCCAGCAAGCTGTTGCCGAGATGGTCTTTCCACAGCGGGTTGGCATCGGTGTTGACATATGAACCTTCGTTAATCAAATCCCTTTCATCCGGGTCTGAGGAATAGGCTTCTCGTGAAAAAAATCGTTGCCGTGCCTCAGCTTGCAGGTCAGCGATGCTTTTTTCCGGCATGGTGCTCAAGGGAATTTGAGTAATTGTTGTGTCAGGTGCTTCATTTGCATTTTCATACCAGACGGTGTATTCCCAGGCCTCATAACGTGCTGCCTGGATGGCGCTTTGGTGGAGATCGATAAATTTTCCCAGCCAGGGGATTAACAGGAACAAGGGCACCAGCAGAAACGTGGCGGCGATGACCATCTCGGTCATGGCTTGCCCGGATTGCCTTGATTTTCCGGAGTGAAATTTTCCAGAGTGCAATGTCATTAAGGTATCCAAGTGTCCGGGTCCCACCAAGCGGTGATGGTCTGGTTGGCGGTAGTACCCAACTCCAGGTCCTGGCCATGTTGTTGGGCTGTGGCCGCGGCCCGGTCGGCATGGGACAAGGGGGCGAGGCGTGCCTGCCAGTAAGGATTAAAGGCACTGCCATATTCTTCAAAGAGTGTATCGGAGTTACCGGATGATGATTTTTTTGTATCCCAGCGCCGGAACAGGTCCATGTCACTGGGTCGTTTAAAATAGACTTCGCCCTTGGCAATCGCCCCGATAACCGCGTTGGTGTTGTTTGATTCAGTCAGCTTAAACTGGCCAGTGGGTTCTGTGGCTTTGGCACTGGCGCTGAATATATCAGTGATCGATTTCTGCAGGGCAATGATAATCTGCGGGCCTTCAAAGCCCCACAGGTCACTCGCATCGGTGGTGTCGCTGTATTGTTTCAGGCCGGTATATCCAACACCAGGGAACTTCCCGCCGGCGGAGCCGCCTACGTTCTTAACCGGCATCCAAGCACTGACAGTAGGGACGAAGCAGATACTAGGAATCATGCTCTTAGCTTTTGGACAGCGAAATTTAGAGCCGGGCCAAGGTATCATCAAGGGTGGTATACCAATAGACCAGGCGATTGCATGGGCGGGTTTATCAAGCGGCCAAACCGAGCTGCCACCCGGGGCATGACCATAGTAGTCACTTCCGGGGGTTCCAATAACTTGAGCAGCGGGGAGAGGAAGGATGTTTGGAACGACGTCTAGGAGGATTTGATTATTGAAATTATTGTTTACCTGGGCGGCAGCCGCACCAAAGGGGAAGTCTGGAAGGAGTCCGGCGCCAAAATTAACAGGCCAGGTGAAGGAACCAACAACCGGAAGTGTGACGCCAAAAGCAAAGCTAATTCCACCCGTGCCGATACTTAGATCTATCAAACCTCCTGCTACGTCCATATAGTTTGGACCGCTAAAATTTGGTAGTGAATACTGTATTTTGATTGTGACAGTTAAAGTGTAGTCAACGCTTCCTGATGAGGTATCGGCACTGGACCAGCTATACTGATCCCCTTGACCATTGTTGACATAATGAAGTTCACTACCCGCACGGTGATCGATGGTGGTTGTGATCCCTTTTTTGACCCCAAGTACGATATTAAGCCAACCTGCGCAGATTCCAGGTAATGGACAAATGCCTAATGGTAAATCTTGAAGTACGGGTATGTCGATGGGATTCTTTCTAAAATCGGGCCTCGCAACCCAGCGACGTGGGCCCTTGCCAAATTCATCCCGGGCAGCACCGGTGATCGCAGCGAAGCGTTCAAAACCGGTTTTATCTGCGCTATTCCCGGTGGAACCCGGCCGGTGCGTACGTATAAAAGGCTTGTCCTGTATCCTCGTGTCTGGCCCATATCTTTGCCCTGGTGTCGTTCCAAAGGGGGCGAGATGACCAAAACTCATGAAATGACCGAGTAAGGCCGCGAGTCCATAGGGGGAGAGCCCGGTGTCGCCGGGGTTTTCCTCCATGTTACCTTGCGTCACCCGACCCACGGTCTTGGCGACATAGGCCATGGTGCCGAGGTGAAAGATGGCCTGGGCGTCACTCAGGCCCTGGTTGGCTTTTTCCATCAACTGCGCCAGGGGGATGGCAATATCTTTATCCACAGCTTTGGCGAGATCTTTCCCGCGTTTAATTAAATCAGTCTTTGTGTTTTTTGTACTTCCTGGCATACCCCGGATATCTTCACACCCTTTCTTAATTTCCTCACCTGTTTTTTCGAGTACTGTACCAATGGCTTTAAAGATAGGTCCGACATAAGGTATACTTCCAAGTCCATCTTTTATAGCTTTACCGCCCTTTTCTAACGCAAATCCTCCTGGTTCTAGCGCGGTGCCGCAGACCGCATTTTCATAATAACCGATTGACTCCCAATGGCGGGGCCAGGAAGCGAGCCCCACCGCCTGGCCAATGGCGACTTCATTAGCGACCATGGCACGGTTGGTGTAGGCCATGAAATTGAGGTCACGCGCCTCCAGTATCGCCACACTATAGGCGACGCCATCGGCGGCATTTTGCAGCTCCATCTTTTCACTGGTGAGCTTGCCGGCCTTGTACAGGAAGACCAGCGAGAGAATGGTGATACCGAGAAAAACGATGACAAAAACAGAAGACTGGCCGGATTGCCGACCTCTATTGCTGAAATGATGATGTGATGTGTCGTCAATTTTCATTCAGCATTGGATGCCCCTCTTGTTAATCAAAGAGGGGCGTTTTGTATAAGTAAGTTATTCGATTGTATCAGGCGAACAAACTATTTGAGGAATCGTTGTCATTATTATTGTGATTGGCCGGCATAGTCTTTGAGCCTGGTTTTTTTCGCGCCTGCGAGTTGCGCAGCTGAAGCTGCTGTTGCTGTTGCGGTTTGTGAAGCCGTACTATCCTGGCCACCTAATTCTGCAGCCATACCACCGACCTGGCTTCGGACAGTATCGCCAAAAAGACTGTAGGCAGCGATGGCAGCAATTGCTATCAATGCCACGATAATGATGTATTCCGTCATACCCTGACCAATCTGTTTCATAAAGCGTTTCATGTGTAAATCCTCCACCGGCTATTACCGACTGTCATTCTTGATGTCTAATTATTGACCCTTATTCGGGCAAACGCAATGACAGTTCGGGTTTATATTATTGCGAAGTCTCGAAGCGATAGAATAGCCCGGGTTTACCCGGGGATGAATGCGTCAAGGCCAAGTCATCACATAGTAAAAAAAGTATATAAGAAAGGTTTTGACGATGAAATAAATCAGTTTTTCCAGCCTTGCCTATGATACCAAGAAGAAGACAGCCTGCTGAGAGAACTTTTTATCTGATTAATGATGCAACTTCACAATCATAATGATTTTTTACCCTATTTCTGAATAGAATGGGCTAAAATTCAGTAATCAAGTAAGCATAATTTAATTGGAATAAGCTTATCCCGCTAACACATCTTAATTACATGTACGCCCTATGAAAATACGATTAATTTATAGTTTGTTATTAGTTCTTTCCACAGCCTTTGCAGGAGAAACAGAATATATAGGTGATTATGAAACTATGGTAAAACATTATGAAGCCTTGAGTCAGAAGATGGCGGGAGAGAAAAAATATAAAGAACCGGCCCAGGCAGCAGCAGTTGAGCAAACCCAAACACGTGACTTTACCCCTTCTAGCGAGATTGCCGATGATGCGTTTGAAAGCGGAGATTACGAAACAGCGTTAAAGCATTATGAAGCCCTGGGTGAAGATGGTGATAGCGACGCCAGTTTGACTGCCGGACTCATCCATGCCGAAGGTGCAGATGGTATTGATGCTGATAAAGCCAAGGCAGCGGCCTGGTTTAAACGCAGTGGTGACCAGGGTGGAACTGCGGGCGCTGATCTGTATGAAAAAATGGATAATAAAAATGAGTTAAACGAAGAAGACAGGGCTAAAGCAGAAAATTTAACTCGTGAGTTTCAGGAGAGCGATTCTAAATTAATCAAGTATCAACAAACATTAACATCGGGTTCTTTATCATCAGGCATCCGTTCGACAATTACCGATACAGGTTCAAAACAACGCTACAGTAAATCTGAGTTAATGAAAATTAATGATGCAAATATCCATACTGTATCAATTGATAACGAAGCAAGCTTTTTACCAATGCGATCAAGCAGCGGCGATTATTCTTACCGGCCGGAAAAGACTTTGCTGAGACATTATTTACCTGAACGGGAATGACGAAAAACAACAACAGCCCCAGCAATGACTGTCTGGGCTTGTTTTTATTACTCAATAATATTGGACTTGAAATATTTTGGGGGCATCCCAATATAAACCTGCACATGAATTCATTAATTAATGTTGGGGTTTAACTAGTATGTCTGTAGAAGCAAATCAGGAAACAATGGGATTTCAAACCGAGGTCAAGCAGTTGCTGCACCTCATGATACATTCTCTATACAGTAATAAAGAGATATTTTTACGCGAATTGATCTCCAATGCCTCGGATGCCGCAGACAAATTACGTTTTGAAGCGCTAAAAGATGACGGACTTTATGAAGATGATGCTGAATTAAAGATAAGGGTCGAGTTTGATAAAAACCTGAAAACCGTCACAGTCATCGATAGTGGCATTGGTATGTCCCGTGATGAAGTGATTGAGCAACTCGGTACCATTGCCAAATCCGGTACCCGACAATTCTTTGAAGCACTCACCGGAGATCAAACAAAGGATTCCCAATTAATTGGCCAGTTTGGTGTGGGTTTTTACTCCTGTTTTATTGTCGCAAAAAAAGTTGAAGTGATTACCCGACGTGCCGGACTAAGTCGTGCTGAAGGTGTGCGCTGGATCTCGGAGGGCGAAAATGATTACACCATTGAGACATTTGATCGACCCAAACGTGGTACCAAAGTGGTGTTACATCTGCGTGACGATATGGATGAGTTTCTGAATAGTTACCGCTTAAAAGGGATTATTACGAAGTACTCTGATCATATTTCTTTACCAATTGTCATGGATAAAGAAGCACAACCAGAAACCGAAGGTGAAGACAAGGATAAGAAAGTCGAAAGTGCGCCTGGTGAAGAAACGGTTAACAGTGCAACGGCACTTTGGGCGCGAAACAAGAAAGACATTAAGGAAGAAGAATATAACGAATTCTATAAACATGTTGGTCATGACTTTGAAGACCCGATGGCCCATATTCATAACAAGGTCGAAGGTAAACTTGAATATACCTCTCTTTTATATATACCTGCACGTGCACCGTTCGATCTTTGGGACCGGGAACAGCGACATGGTGTAAAACTTTATGTACGTCGTATCTTTATCATGGATGATGCTGAACAATTGATTCCATCATGGTTACGTTTCGTGCGTGGTGTTGTTGACTCTGATGATCTGCCATTAAATGTCTCACGCGAAATCCTGCAACATAACAAGGTCATTGATTCAATTCGTTCTGGTTGTACGAAAAAGGTCCTTGGTTTGTTGAAAAATATGGCCGAAAAAGATCAGGATAAATATGCTGAATTCTGGAAGATTTTTGGCAAGGTGCTTAAAGAAGGTGTTATCGATGCACCTGACTATAAAGATGATTTATCAAAGCTGTTCCGTTTTGCCAGCACGCATGAAGATTCTGAAGAACAGAAAGTTTCTCTAAAAGACTATGTTGAACGCATGCAAGAAGGACAAAAAGCGATCTATTATGTTACCGCCGATTCCTACGCTACGGCCAAGAATAGCCCACACCTGGAAATCTTTAAAAAGAAAGACATCGAAGTTTTGTTGTTCTCTGATCCGATCGATGAATGGGTAACAACACACTTGACTGAATATGATGGCAAAACATTACAATCAGTCAACAAGGGTGAATTGGATCTGGGTGATATTCAGGATGAGGATGAAAAGAAAGAAGATGAAAAAAAGAACAAGGATTACGACAAACTCGCAAAACGTATCAAGGAAGTATTAGAGGAAAAAGTAAAAGAAGTTCGCGCTACATCACGCTTAACAACATCTCCGGCATGCCTGGTAAGTGATGAAAATGATATGGGGCGGCATCTGGAACAAATACTTCAGGCATCGGGACAAAGTATTCCGGGTTCAAAACCGATTCTTGAGATTAACCCCGATCATCCCATCGTTAAAAAGATAGACAATGAAGCAGATGAAGATTTATTTGCCGATTGGTCTCATATACTTTTTGATCAGGCATTATTAAGCGAAGGTGGACAATTAGATGATCCTGCCAGCTTTGTAAGTAAACTTAATACCTTGATAGTCACGCTGGCCGATTAATCCAGAAAAAAAATAAATCAAAATAGGGCAGTAATGTCCCATTTTTTATTTCATTCTTCATGGTTCATACCCTAAAATGAGATAAAGTCACTTAGAGGCTATTCGGTAATAATGAATCGAGGCGAAAATGTTTTATTTCGAGTCCATTTTTATGCCCGATTGAGGCGAATAGTTATTCTATTTAACGATATCGCGCATAATAATGGGTCGAAAAGGGACGTTTGCAACCGGTTCACTTATTGCCGAACAGCCTCTTAACTGGTTGCCATGGTTCAAACTAAAGAAAATATTTCGAGACTTCTTCGTGAACTCAACGAAATTGGCATCGCGCTTTCTGCAGAAAAGGATCATGATCGCTTATTGGAACTGATCCTCGTCAAGGCCATGGAGCTCACCAATGCGGATGGCGGTACTCTATATACTTGTACTGATGATCAACAGCTTAAATTTGAAATCCTGTATAACCGTTCTCTGAATGTTCATAAAGGAGGTACCAGCGGAGAAGAGATTTCATTTTATCCAATCGCCCTGTATGACGATGAAGGAAACCCCAATAACCATATGGTTGCTGCCAGTGCTGTAATCAGTGGTAAAACGGTCAATATCCCGGATGCCTATGCCAGTGAAGAGTTTGATTTTTCAGGCACACGCAGTTTCGATAACAAAATGGGGTATCGTTCAACTTCATTTCTGACAGTACCTATGACCAATCATGAAAATGATATTATTGGTGTACTGCAACTCATCAATGCAATGGATCAGGATTCAAAAAAGGTTATTCCTTTTTCGCCAGTGGATCAACAATTGGTTGAATCACTCGCCTCTCAAGCAGCAGTTACTATTACCAATAAAACCCTGATAGATGCACAGAAAAATTTGTTCGATTCATTTATTCAACTTATTGCCGATGCGATTGATGAAAAGTCACCGTATACCGCAGGCCATTGTCGTCGTGTACCGGTGATTACTCATATGCTGGCCGATGCAGTAAACAGGGTTGATAAAGGTCCATTAAAGGACTTTAGTATGACTGAAGATGAAATATATGAACTTGATGTTGCTGCCTGGCTACATGATTGTGGAAAAATTACGACACCAGAATATGTCGTTGATAAAGGTACGAAGCTGGAAACCATATTTGATCGTATCAATCTTGTGGATATATGTTTCGAAATATTAAAGCGGGATGCCGTTATTGAATCACTTAAAACAAAGTTGAAGAAACACAATGGCTCGGGTGATATCGATCAGGAATTAGCGAATGATAAATCACTACAAGAAGAATTAAAAAAGCTAACGAAAGAAAGAGAAGATATAAGAATATATAACGTTGGTGGTGAGACCTTAGCTGATGAAGATTTAAAACGTATTGAGGAAATTGCTAGTAGAACATATAAAAATCCGGAAGGTGAAACAGTTAAACTGTTAAGTGGAGAAGAAATACAGAATCTGCAAATAGGACGTGGAACACTTTCAATACGAGAAAGAGAGATTATTAATAATCATGTTTCGGTAACGATCAAGATGCTTAAGTCTTTACCTTATCCAAAACACCTGACCAGAGTTCCTGAATATGCAGGTGGTCATCACGAAAAGATGGACGGCACCGGCTATCCAAATAAATTGAAACGTGAACAAATGTCTGTGCAGGCAAGAATGATAGCAATTGCTGATGTTTTCGAAGCACTGACTGCCAGTGACAGGCCTTATAAAAAAGCCATGCCTTTATCGCAATCATTAACGATACTGGGGCAGATGAAACTGGATAATCATGTCGATACCGATCTGTTCGATATTTTTATAAATGAAAAGATTTATCTTGATTACGCCAACAAATATCTTGGTAAGAAACAGATTGATGAATTCGTAATTGAAGATATACCTGGTTATGAACCACTGAGGTGAAATGTGAAATGCCAGGAGTAACGTTTCACTTTTCACACTACACGTTTTATTTTTCAGATTTGATTTCGCCTTTTACGGCGAGTCACTTTTTCAGATGACAAATCCGTAAGGAACGGATTTGAATAGCCGAAGGCTAGCCCGAAGGGTAAGCTATAGGGATATAGCTTGTAAAAAGTAACCAAAAAATCTTTTCCCTGATGGCTTATCCTTCGGATACCTGAATAACGACCAATAACAAACGCGCCGTCCACAGGATTCGTCCATGAACCAGTGGACTAAAAATTACATCCATGTAATTTTTGCGCTAGTCATTGCCCGTTATTCAGCAAGTCCTCACGGGAATAAAAAGAAACAAACTGTTTGAAACTTAATTAATGTTTATACTACTAAAAAATAAACTCATTAATTAATACACATAACTTCCAATCATTGGAGTCAGTTAATGGCTAAGGATCGTATAGACGATCACTATCTTGAAGAAAATCAGGTTGCCGGTAATGGTTTGCTTGATCGACGCCTGTTCATGAAAAAAGGTCTTCAGTTTAGTGCCATTACCAGTTTAGCCACTACAATCGCATTTGTTTCTGCAAAATCAGATAACGAAGGTGTTTCAGAGATTAATCCGGTTAATCTTCCCTGGATGCAAGTTCCGGGCGCACCATTTTCGACTTATGGAATGCCTTCAAAATTTGAAGACAGGGTAGTCAGGTTCCCAACACAAAACGAAACTGTGCCGGGTAATGGTGTTTCCTGGACACCGTTACATTTAATGGAAGGCACGATTACTCCAAATGGATTACATTATGAACGCCACCATAATGGCGTGCCACAAATTGATCCAAAGAAACATTGTTTATTAATACATGGGCTGGTCAAGAAAGACTTGTCTTTTAGTATTGATGATTTATTGCGCTATCCAATGCAATCCAGGATTTGTTTTATTGAATGTGGTGGCAATAGTAATGCCGGTTGGAATAAACAACCTTCCCGATCTGAAGCCGGTTACTTCAATGGTATGGCATCTTGTAGTGAATGGACCGGTATACCACTTTCAGTATTACTGGATGAAGTTGGATTAAGAAAGAAAGCAAAATGGATCATAGCTGAAGGTGCCGATGCATTTGCCATGCAGATGTCTATCCCGATTGAAAAGGCATTGGATGATGCATTTCTTGCGCTTTATCAAAATGGTGAACGGATTCGACCGGAAAATGGTTATCCATTACGTCTTATCGTACCGGGTTGGGAAGGCGTATTGAACGTGAAATGGTTACGTCGATTAAAGATTACCAATCGCCCGGTTATGGCGCGAAATGAAACATCACGTTATACCGAGTTACAACCTTCCGGCAAGGCAAGGATGTTTACGTTTACTATCGAAGCGAAATCATTAATTACATCACCATCGGCACATATGGTGTTAAAAGAACCGGGTCTGTATCAAATCACCGGTCTTGCCTGGACGGGGCGCGGTAAGATCAAACAAGTAGATGTCTCGGCAGATGGAGGTAAAACCTGGGCAGAAGCAGAATTACAGGAACCTGTTCTTGATCGTTCTTTTACCCGTTTCCGATTGCCCTGGCGCTGGAATGGAAAACCCGCAGTAATAAAGAGTCGTGCAATTGATGAAACAGGGTATGTTCAACCCGAACGAAGTGAACTGGTAAAACAACGTGGTCGCCATGGTTTTTTCCACTATAACGCAATAACCCTGTGGCAAGTCGATAGCGATGGTTTCGTATCACATATATATGACAAAGATGAAAATGAAACATCAGATTCTGATATCAGTATTGATAGCGGTTGGGATTAACACTGCTATTGCTGAAGAAGCTAATGGGCCAGGACTTGGACATACTGTATCGCCTGAAGAAATAGCAGCCTGGGATATCAGTGTCTTTCCAGATGGTGAAGGGTTACCAATAGGAGAGGGCAGTGTTCAGCAAGGTGAGACTCTATATAAGAATAAATGTATCGCTTGTCATGGTGAGAATGGATTGGGTGCAACAGCCGATCAACTGGCTGGTGCACAAATGAGTTTAACCAGTGAATACCCGGAAAAAACAATAGGCACCTACTGGCCTTATGCAACAACCATTTTTGATGTTGTTCGTCGATCAATGCCAATGACTGCACCGGGTTCATTAAGTGATAATGAAGTCTATGCAATAACAGCCTATCTTTTATATCTGAATAATCTTATTGGTAAGGATGACGTTATGGATGCATCAACTTTACCGAAAGTGAAGATGCCTAATGAAGATGGGTTTGTTAATGTTTATGAAACAGAAGAGAAGGGTAAATAACGTTTTATAAAATATTTTCATTTTTGAGTTTTTGTTTTACATTTGATTTCGCTTCTATAGCGACCTACTTCTTTTCAAAAAGAAGTAGGCAAGAAAACCTTCCCCTAATGTCATGACCTACGGCTTCCTTCGTCAGTAATCAGCAAC
>CAYMPA010000019.1:0-29599 GCA_964392105.1 uncultured Enterobacteriaceae bacterium | reverse complement strand
ATGTCAAAATGATCGTTCTCAACACAAGAATAAAGATCATGCAATGAAACAATTGCGGGCAAAGTTATATGAACTTGAAATGCAGAAACTTAATTCGGAAAAACAGGTAATGGAAGATTCCAAGGCTGATATAGGGTGGGGTAGCCAGATACGATCCTATGTCCTCGATCAATCTCGTATTAAGGATCTTAGAACAGGTGTAGAAACCGGAAATACCCAGGCGGTATTGGATGGTAATCTGGATCGTTTTATTGAAGCCAGTCTGAAAAGTGGATTATAAAATTTGATCACAGAATTATTGAGTATATCTGTTAGTATCTATCTATCCATTATATATACAAGAACAAAACGAAAATAATAATTACAAATATCCTATGAGTGATAAAAACGAAAATGATTTAATTGCGCAGCGTCGACAACAACTACAAGAGTTACGCAAATCGGGTAATGCTTTTAGCAACGATTTTAAACGGGATTCTTTGGCTGCGGACTTGATTGGTAAATATGGGGAAAAAACCAAGGAAGAACTTGAAGCGGAACCTGTAAAGGTCGCTATTGCCGGACGTATGATGAGTCGCCGGATTATGGGCAAGGCATCCTTTGCCCATATACAGGATATGTCAGGCAATATTCAATTATACGTCAGGCGCGATGAATTGCCCGAAGGTATTTATAACTCTGGGTTCAAGAAATGGGACATCGGTGACATCATTGGTGCGACCGGTACGGTTATGAAAACCAATAAGGGAGAATTGAGTGTACATATTGATTCTATAGCGCTGTTAACAAAGTCTTTACAACCCTTACCTGAGAAATTTCATGGCCTGACTGACCAGGAAATTCGTTATCGCCAACGTTATGTTGATCTCATTATGAATGAGGAAACACGTAACACATTCAAGATTCGATCTCAAGTAATTGAGTTCATACGTACATATCTAAAGAATGAAAATTATTTGGAAGTAGAGACACCAATGATGCATGTCATTCCCGGTGGTGCAAGGGCAAGACCATTTACGACACATCACAATACGCTTGATATGGAATTGTTCCTCCGTATTGCCCCGGAATTATATTTAAAGCGGTTGGTTGTTGGCGGTTTTGAAAGGGTCTTTGAAATAAATCGTAGCTTCCGTAACGAAGGATTGTCTCCTCGACATAATCCGGAATTTACCATGCTTGAGTTTTATCAGGCCTATGCTGATTATGAAGATTTAATGAATCTTACTGAAGATATGTTGCGTAAGATGACCATGGAACTATGTGGAAGTACCGAAGTTATTTATCAAGGTGAGACCTATGATTTAGGCAAGCCATTCGAACGTATGACCGTATTTGATTCCATATTAAGGTTTAATATTGATTTGACGGTCGATGATCTAGAGTCACTGGAGACTCTAAGGAAGATTGCCGGGCGTCTGGAAATCCCGTTAGAGGAAAATGATGGTCCTGGGAAAATACAACTTGAAATTTTTGAAAATACTGTCGAACCAAACCTGACTTCACCCACATTTATTACACATTATCCAACCGAGGTATCACCTTTGGCACGTAAGAATGATAGCGATCCTTTTGTGACAGATCGTTTTGAACTCATTATAGGCGGTCGTGAAATTGCCAACGGATTCTCGGAACTCAATGACCCTGAAGACCAGGCGGAACGTTTTCGCAAGCAGGTTGAAGATAAAGAGGCCGGGGATTTAGAAGCGATGCATTATGATGATGACTATATTACGGCGCTTGAATACGGCATGCCGCCAACAGCGGGAGAAGGTATTGGTATAGATAGATTAGTAATGTTGTTAACTGACTCACCGTCTATTCGTGATGTCATTCTCTTCCCCCATATGCGTTCAAAATAGGGTAATCTGCATAATAATGTCTAACTCACCCAATTTCGATATTAAATTTATATATTTCAGAAACTTTTCCAAACTGACCCAGTCTATAATCCTGTGTGGGGCATAATGGTGTTAAATAGTACATAGTATTTATGTATTCCTTGTTAATGAGTCCTTCCCATATTTTGTAAAGTTAAGTTGTAAAACTTGATAAGTTAACCCGTATGGAATATTTTTTTATTAAACCCCCAGGAGAATATGAAGATGTTGAATAATAATAAACTTAGTCTATTAGCTGTCGTACTTAGTACAAGCTTTGCGATTTTATTAACAGCAAGCCCTGTTGTGAATGCTGCTGATAATCCATTTGCAGCTAGTAAACTGAGCAATGGTTTTATGATTGCTGATAATGCTGATGGTAAGTGCGGCGAAGGAAAATGCGGTGACAAGAAAAAAGAAGATGGTAAGTGCGGCGAAGGAAAACGCGGTGACAAGAAAAAAGAAGATGGTAAATGTGGCGATAAAAAAGGTGCTGAAGGCAAGTGCGGTAGTTAAGCTAGGCACCTAGTCGAAATGACAAAACAACATCCTGTACTAGGTACGGGTCTCGATTTTGCGGCAGGCTTATTCAAGTTCCGCCGCAGATTAATTTCCAACACAAAAATAAATTTCATAGAGATGGCCCTGGAAAACCGGATCGATATTAGTCCGGATTTTTGTATTTGATTTATTTTTTCCTGGCTTGAATCTTCAGGCGCAATGCATTTAGTTTGATAAATCCATCTGCGTCCTTTTGATCATATGCACCGGCATCATCCTCAAAGGTGGCTATAGATTCATCAAACAGGCTATCTGTCTCTGATTTGCGACCGGTAACATAGGTATTACCTTTAAAAAGTTTTAATCGAACAATACCATTAACTGATGTTTGTGTTTCATCAATTAAGGTTTGCAATGCCATTCTTTCCGGGCTCCACCAATAACCGTTATAAATTAGTTTGGCATAGCGAGGCATTAAATCATCCTTTAGATGCATCACTTCACGATCCAGTGTTAATGATTCCATGGCACGATGTGCCTTAAGAAGTATCGTCCCTCCTGGAGTTTCATAACAACCGCGTGATTTTATTCCCACATAACGATTCTCAACAATGTCATCACGACCAATACCATGCTTACCACCTAGTTTGTTAAGACTAGTAAGAAGTTCGGCAGGTGATAATTGCTTGTCATTTAATGCAACGGGATCACCCTGTTTAAATTCCAGTTCGATTGATTCTGCAGTATCGGGTGCTTTTTCAGGGGCAACGGTCCAACGCCACATAGATTCTTCTGGTTCACACCAGGGGTCTTCAAGTTCTCCACCTTCATAAGAAATATGTAACAGATTGGCATCCATTGAATAGGGAGATCCGTCTTTCCGTTTAGCTTCAATAGGGATACCTTGCTGCTCTGCATAGGCCAACAATTTTTCTCGTGAATTCAAATCCCATTCACGCCAGGGGGCAATAATATGAACATCCGGTTTTAATGCATACGCACCTAACTCAAATCGGACTTGATCATTGCCTTTGCCAGTTGCGCCATGTGAAATTGCATCAGCGCCTGTTTTATTAGCGATCTCAACCAGGCGCTTTGCGATTAAAGGTCTTGCGATAGATGTACCTAATAAATATTCTCCTTCATATAGGGTATTTGCACGAAACATAGGAAAGACAAAATCCCGGACATATTCCTCTGTGAGATCTTCAATGAATATCTCCTTGACGCCCATTTGTTCAGCTTTGGCTCGTGCTGGTTCAACTTCTTCGCCCTGACCAATATCAGCAGTAAAGGTTACTATCTCACAGGCATAGGTATCCTTTAACCATGCAAGAATGACCGAGGTATCCAGTCCACCTGAATAGGCCAGTACGACTTTATTAATGGATTTCTTACTCATTACTTATATATCGGTGTTGAAAAGGCGCTCATTCTAGCGGTTAGTCCGCATGTTATACAAGTTGGCTGAGACAGAACTATCAGGAATTAAACGAAATTGATGAATGTTTTTATCTCTTTCAGAAACTCATTTGGCTTTTCTGCATGGAGCCAGTGTCCGGCACCATCGATCATAGTGATCTCCGCAGCCGGGAAATACCTAAATATCTCGGCGTTATAAATGCTACGAAGATAATCAGATTCAGATCCGCCTAGAAACAGGGAAGGCAATCGACATGAAGTGTCATTTAAAGAATCCGGGAATTGACTTAATGGTGTCAGGTTTGCAGATATTTGTTCAAGATTGATTCGCCAGCAAAAGTTATCACCCGAACGGACAAGATTTTGTAATATAAATTGTATGACGACCATTTCGTCGGTCACTTTTCCCAACTCTGCTTCAGCATCGGCACGAGTTTTTAGTGACTCCAGAGATAAAGAGTTCATTGCATCAACCAGTAACTTGAAATCATGGGTATAGTTAACAGGTGCGATATCAACAACAATCAGGGCAGAAAATCGGTCCGGATTAGTTAACGCTGCCGTCATTGCAACTTTGCCTCCCATGCTGTGACCAACAAGGATGATATCATCCTTGTTTAAATGATCAGCGATTGAGATAACATCATTTGCCATTTCAATATATGACATGTTCTCTACATGAGGTGACAGTCCATGGTTACGTAGATCAGGTGTAATGACATGATGATCATCTCCCAACGCTCGAGCAATACCTTGCCAGTTACGTGATGAACCAAACAGACCATGTAAAATAATTACAGGACGTCCTTGACCATACTCAGTATAGTTAAGTGGTAGTGTATTATGGGAAGGCATCTAGTATTGGGTATCTCAAAAAAATTGTAATTATTTTTTGGCCGGTTTTTTGCCGGGCAACTGCTCCCGGCGTTGCTCTACCACCTACGTCCGTGTAGGCGTCCTGCAAAACCGGCATACAGTACGTCTTTGTACATAAGAGCAAGGACCTTGGTACCTTTATGCCCTGTGGGGATTCGAGCACAGTGCTGACGCTGCTATCGCGAAAAAAGTAAATTTTTAGAGATGCCCATTAGCGTTTCGGTATATAGAGATCTGTTATTGTCCCGCTGAATGTCTCAGCTGCCATGGCAACAGTCTCGGACAAGGTTGGGTGTGGGTGTATCGTTAATCCAATATCCTCTGCATCACATCCCATCTCAATTGCTAAAGCACATTCAGCTATCAGATCTCCAGCATTGGGCCCAACAATCGCTGCACCAAGAATACGGTTTGATTCTTTATCAAATAAGATTTTGGTTATACCTTCATCACGACCTAAAGATAATGAGCGACCGCTCGCAGCCCAAGGGAAAACACCCTTACCATATTCAATGCCTTTTTCCTTGGCCTCTGCCTCGGATAATCCTACCCAGGCAATTTCTGGATCAGTATAGGCAACAGAAGGGATGACTCTATTATCGAAACTGACTTTATGTCCGGCTATAACTTCAGCTGCAATCTTTCCTTCATGCGTTGCCTTGTGTGCCAGCATAGGTTGACCGACGATATCGCCAATTGCAAAAATGTTGGATATGTTTGTGCGTTGTTGGTCATCAACCGGAATAAAACCATGATCATCAACATTAATCCCCGCTTTATCGGCTCCAATCATATTTCCATTAGGTTGGCGGCCGATAGCAACCAGAATGGCATCAAACTGATCTTTCTCAGGCGCGTCTTTACCATCAAAACAAACTTCCAGCCTGGTTTTTTTTGTAGTAACTGATGTCACTGTTGTTTTTAAATATATATTTTCATAGCTCTTTTTGATTCGTTTTTGTAATGGATGAACGATGTCTGTATCACAAACTGCAATCAGGGCATCCAACATTTCAACAATAGTGATCTTGCATCCCATGGATGCATAAACAGATGCCATTTCCAGTCCGATAATACCACCACCAATGACAAGCATTCGTTTCGGGATCTTTTCCAGTAATAGTGCATCAGATGAATCCATGATGCGTGGATCATCGGGCAGAAACGGGAGTAGTGTTGCCTGTGAACCGGCAGCAATGATAGCAGAATCAAATGTAATAGTTTTAGTCTCTCCATTATCTTCTATCTCTATAGAATTCGGAGAAGTAAACTTTCCATAACCCTGCATCACGTCTACCTTTCGTTGCCTGGCCATGGCTTTCAAACCTGACGTGAGTTTATTTATAACAGACTCAGTCCAGTTACGTATAGGTTTTGATTCAGGTTTGCCAGAACCAAGATCGATACCATGTTCTTTTAATTCTCCAATTTCTGATATAACTTTTCCAATATGAAGCAGTGCTTTGGATGGGATACAGCCTACATTCAAACAAACGCCACCCAATGATGAATAACGTTCTATTAATATTGTTTTTAATCCAAGATCTGCAGCACGGAATGCAGCGGTATACCCCCCCGGGCCAGCACCTAGTACAACAACCTCTGCATGATTATCACCTTTAACATTTGAAGATGATTTTTTCTGCTTTGGTGCTGATGTATCTTCAGGTTTATCTTCTCCATGTTCTGAAGTAACTTCAGTTTCCAATTTAAGAATTGTGTCACCTTCAGATATTTTTTGCCCAACGTTAACTACAATCTCTTTAACAACACCATCATAAGTTGAAGGGATATCCATTGTTGCCTTATCACTTTCCAGTGTGATTAAGGACTGTTCTTTTTCCACTGTATCGCCCGATGAAACCAGTACTTCAATTATTTCGACAGCATCGAAATCACCAATGTCAGGAACGTTAATATCTTTAATCAATTGTCACTTTCCAGAGTAAATATCTAAAGTAATATATGGCGTATATCCGTCAAGATCGTACTGAGAAATTGAGTAAATTGTGCCCCAGCCACCCCATTAATAACGCGGTGATCATAAGATAAGGCAAATGGCATGATTAATCGTGGTACAAACTCACCATTTTCATAAACCGGCTTCATTGCAGCACGAGATACACCAAGAATTGCAACCTCAGGAGTATTGACGATAGGTGCAAAATGTAAACCTCCAATACCCCCCAGGCTTGAAATCGTAAAACAGCCGCCCTGTAATTCTTTTGGCAATATCTTTCCTTCCCTTGCCTTATTACTCAGATCAGTTATTTCACGTGCGATGTCAAATAAACCTTTCTTATCAACATCGCGAACAACAGGAACGACCAGGCCATGTTCAGTATTGACTGCAACACCGACATGAAAATATTTTTTAAGAATTAAGTTGTCACCGCCGGGTTCAATCGAAGAATTAAATTCTGGAAATTTTTGTAAGACAACAACGGCGGCTTTTACTAAAAATGTAACAAGTGTCAGTTTAACACCTTCTGCTTTAGCAGAATCAAGCTTGGATTTTCTAAACGCTTCAAGCTCAGTAATGTCTGCTTCATCATACTGGGTTACATGCGGTACCGTTATCCAGCTTCGATGCAGGCTTTGTCCAGTAAGACGACGTATACGACTTAATGGTTTTTGTTCGATTTTACCAAACTTTGAAAAGTCGACTGGTGGTACTTCAGGTGTAACAAACGCACCCTTATTAGCAAGCTTCTCACCGGACATGATGCTTTTGGTAAAAGCTTTTACATCTTCATTTAATATTCGACCTTTAGGCCCCGTTCCATAAACCAGTCCAAGATCGACACCGAGTTTCCGGGCAAAGCGCCTGACTGAAGGGCTTGCATGTGCCTTCGCAGACTGGCTTTGTCCTGCAAGTTGACTCGTTTCTGGTGTTTTAGGTGCGGGTCGTGGGGCAGGCGCCTCTTCAGATTTCGTTTCAACAGGTTTAACTTTTTTTTCTTTAATCAATTTGGTTTCAGCTTTCGCTGGTTCTTCTTTTTGCTCGATATTAGTTTCTTCATCAGGAAGCAAGCTAACAATTGATGTGCCTTCTGCAATTTTGTCACCGATGTTAACCTTGATTTGTTTTATTTCACCTGCTTGAGGTGAAGGTATATCCATCGTTGCCTTATCACTTTCAAGTGTAAGCAACGTATCTTCTGCTTCAACTTTGTCACCAACACTTACAGCAATCTCTATGACTTCAACGGCGTCAAAGTCACCAATGTCAGGGAGTTTTATTTCTTTTTCTTTTGACAAAATAATTTCCTTTATATATTACAACTCTTCGTATCAAACTGTTGTTGGATCAGGTTTTTCCGGATCAATATTATATTTCTTGATTACTTCACTAACGGTTTTTACTGGAATCTGACCTTTATCAGCCAATGCCTTAATTGCGGCTATAACAATATAATATCGGTTGACCTCAAAGAACTTGCGTAATTGTTGTCGTGTATCGCTACGGCCAAAACCATCAGTACCCAATACTGTATAGCTTGCTGAAATAAAATTTCTAATTTGATCGGCATAGATCTTCATATAATCTGTCGCAGCAATGACGGGTGAATCAGTTCCATTTAATAATGATTCAACATATGTTGTCTTTGGCTTTATATCAGGATGCAAGGTATTCCATCTCTTAATATTCAGGCCTTCCCGTCTTAGTTCGTTAAAACTGGTGACGCTCCAAATTTCTGCAGCAACACCAAAATCGTTTTCGAGTAATTCAGCCGCAGCAATCACTTCACGTAAAATGGTACCTGATCCCAGTAAACGCACCTTGAGTTTTTTTCGTCCCCCCTTTTTAAAGCGGTACATCCCCTTGAGTATGCCGTCTTCCACACCTTTCGGGATTTCAGGATGTTGATAATTTTCATTCATCACCGAGAGGTAATAAAAGATATCTTCATTATCCTGGCACATCCGTTTTAAACCATCCTGGATGATCACGACCAGTTCATATGCAAAAGTGGGGTCATAGGAAACGCAATTAGGAATGGTCGCGGCCTGTACATGGCTATGTCCATCCTGATGTTGCAAGCCTTCCCCTGCCAATGTTGTACGACCTGCTGTGCCACCCAAAAGGAAACCACGAGAACGCATATCACCTGATGCCCAGGCAAGGTCACCAATACGTTGAAACCCGAACATTGAGTAATAGATGTAAAACGGGATCATTTGTATACCATGATTACGATATGAAGTTGCTGCGGCGATCCAGGATGAATAGGCCCCGGCTTCATTAATTCCTTCTTCAAGAATCTGACCCTTGATATCTTCGCGGTAGTACATGACCTGATCAGAATCCATGGGTTCATAAAGTTGGCCAACAGCAGAATAAATTCCATATTGACGGAACATGCCTTCCATACCAAAGGTACGTGCCTCGTCAGGTACAATAGGCACAATATGTTTGCCGATATTTTTATTCTTTAATAATCCATTCAACATCCTGACAAACACCATTGTAGTCGAAATTTCCCTGTCACCTGTCCCGTCCAGCAATTTTTGGTGGATACTGATATCAGGTATTTCAAGTTTTGGCGCTGGTTTGCGTTTATCAAAAAAGTAACCACCCAGTTCACTACGGCGTGCTTTCAGGTATTGAATTTCTTCACTGTCATCGGCTGGTTTATAAAACGGTGCAGAGGCAATTTCTTCATCCGAAATCGGGATATTAAATCGATCGCGAAATGCCTTCAGTGCATCTTCCCCCATCTTCTTTTGTTGATGGGTAATGTTCTGGCCTTCACCCGCTTCACCCATACCATAACCCTTCACTGTCTTGGCCAGTATCACTGTAGGTTGACCTGTATGTTTTACTGCTGCGGCATAAGCAGCATAGACCTTATGCGGATCATGACCGCCACGGTTCAGGCGCCAGATATCTTCATCCGACATATTTGCGACCATCGCCTTGAGTTCGGGGTATTTACCAAAAAAATGTTCACGCACATAGGCCCCGTCTTTTGCCTTATAGGCCTGGTATTCACCATCAACAGCCTCTTCCATCCGTTTATATAAAAGTCCTGTGGTGTCTCTTGCAATGAGTGGGTCCCAATACGACCCCCAAATCACCTTAATTACATTCCAGCCAGCACCGCGGAAGGTGCCTTCCAGTTCCTGAATAATCTTGCTGTTGCCACGTACCGGGCCATCCAGTCGTTGCAGATTACAATTAATCACAAAGATCAGATTATCCAGGTTTTCACGAGCAGCCAGATCGATTGCCCCCTTAGATTCCGCTTCATCCATCTCGCCATCACCCATAAACGCCCAGACTTTACGGTTGGTATCTTTAATTAATCCGCGATTTTCCATATAGCGCATAAACCGGGCCTGATAGATTGCCATTAGCGGTCCCAGTCCCATTGAAACCGTCGGGAATTGCCAGTAGTCCGGCATGAGCCAGGGGTGTGGATAGGAAGAGAGACCTTTACCGTCCACTTCCTGCCTGAAATGGTTCAGTTGTTCTTCAGTAATGCGGCCTGTCAGGAATGCACGCGCATAGATTCCCGGGGCAGAATGACCTTGTACGAATAACAGGTCACCTCCGTGATCATCATCGGGTGCATGGAAGAAGTGATTAAATCCGACATCATACAGTGTTGCAGATGAAGCAAAGCTGGCGATATGCCCACCTAATTCACTACTGATACGATTCGCCTTCACAACCATCGCCATGGCGTTCCATCTCACTAATGATCGAATTCGCCATTCAAGACCGGCATCGCCCGGTGATTTTTCCTCACGTGATGGCGGAATGGTATTTAAGTAAGCCGTGGTTGCGGAGTAGGGTAGATAGGCACCGGACTTCCGTGCCCGGGAGACAAGTTGTTCCAGAATATGGTGCCCGCGCTCAATGCCTTCGCGCTCTAACATGGAATCCAGCGCTTCCAGCCATTCCTGAGTTTCCTGTGGATCGATGTCTTTTTCTTGTTCTGACATATTGATCAGTGTCCTTTTCGTTATTTATCAGAATAAACCGCTTGTAGACAAACAAACTGGTATTATTCTTTTTTTATCTGACCCTGATGTTAGTTTAGATTTTTTTTGAGTAAAAGTATCGTTTATTACGTTACTAGATTACCTACGCATTTTAAATACCAGAGAGCTTTGCACGACTCTCGTGACATCGTGCAAATCTCTCTACCAAATATAACAAGACTTAGTCTTTGTAAGGAAATACAGACACCATGAGTATCAAGCTACAACAAAAGAACACACTTCCCACTAAACAAAATGTTGATGCAATCAATAACTGGTTGATGATCTTTGCACACCCAATGAAAAAAGGAACATTTCCATATCAGGAACGGTTACTGAATCGTCGTAAACAACTCGATCTGAAAAAGGCGGATAGCAGTCCGGTTGTCATTGATTTACCAAACCAACATTCAAGCCATGTTGCCTTTGCTGCCATTGAATCAACGATTAGCAGTTTTGATTTATTAACACTGGCAAGAAAACTGGTTGCGACGCATTCATCAAGTAACCCGAGCCAATTAGGATTAGTCGTTTCCGGATTTGATGAAACAGAGTCAGAACGCATCGCTGAAGCACTAATTTCAGCCGCTCTTGCTGCATCGGCAACGATGCCACAATTCAAAAGTGATAAGAAATTGCCATCACGCCTGGTAAAGCTATCCTTATATGGTATACGCGCCAGACATGGTTTCAAACAGAGTATTGCTGTTGCAGAAGGCAATGCTTTAACACGTAGTTTGAGTATCTTGCCGTCAAATAAATTAACTCCAACTGAGTATCTTAAAAAAGTAAAAGAGATCGCATGTGATAATAAATGGAAACTCGAATTCTATGATGAAGCGACATTAAAAAAGAAAAAAGCAGGTGCTTTCCTTGCTGTATCACAAGGTAGTCCAAGAACCGATGCCGGTATTGTTCGTTTGCGCTATACACCTAAGACAGCAACAAGAGAAAAAAAAGTTTTTCTTGTAGGCAAAGGCATTTGTTATGACACCGGTGGTACCAATTTAAAACCAGCTAATTACATGTTTGGTATGCATGAAGACATGCAAGGCAGTGCGGTTGCCCTGGGGACGTTGTTAGCATTAACAAA
This sequence comes from uncultured Enterobacteriaceae bacterium, assembly GCA_964392105.1. Taxonomy (GTDB): domain Bacteria; phylum Pseudomonadota; class Gammaproteobacteria; order Eutrophobiales; family Eutrophobiaceae; genus UBA7359. The sequence goes on along the minus strand of CAYMPA010000019.1, from coordinate 17,836 downwards.
ACTGAACTTCAATCGTCCGGTTGAATGCTGGATGGCATTGGCAATGAATCACATCGGACCAAAGGCTTATAAACCAAATGATGTAATCACAGCTTCCGATGGTACAACGATTGAAATTGTGCATACAGATGCTGAGGGTCGCATGGTATTATCCGATACACTGGCATTGGCATCAAAAGAAAAACCTTCATTGATTATTGATTATGCGACGTTAACCGGTGCCTGTATGCATTCAATCGGCACATCGTATAGTGGGGTGTTTACCAATAAAAAAGAATGGCATGCAAGTTTGATTAAGGCTGGTGAAGATTCGGGTGAACGTGTCTGGCCGTTCCCATTGGATGAAGACTTTGATGAAATGATCAAGAGTGATATTGCTGATGTAAAACAATGTTCACAGGAAAGTGGTGTTGACCATATTCTTGCTTCACGGTTCCTGCAACGTTTTGTTAAAAACGATACGCCCTGGATACACATGGACCTTTCCAGTAGTAACAAGAAAGGTGGTTTAGCTCACATACCAACGAACACTATCGGTTTTGGTGTGCGTTATTGTGTTAATTTATTACTTAATGATTACCTAAAATAATTTAATAATAGGGATATTAAAGAATGTCAGGAGGAATGATAAAAAATATAAGGATATTAATACTCTTATATATCTTGTTGATGGTTGCTGTTGGTGGTTGGTTAGCCAAAGCAAGAAGCACCGATTGGGACAAACCACTAAATGTTGTTATCTATTCAATCAATGCTGATGCTAGTGCAGCGAGTCAAAAATATATCGATAAACTGGAAAACAGCAATTTTAATGATATCGAAGCATTTTTTGAACGCGAAGCAAAACGCCATAATCTTGTCTTAACCAAACCAGTCGATGTGTCTTTTGCCGGAGAACTCAAAAGCAAGCCACCTATGCCGCCACGCGGAGGTTCAAAATTATCCATTATGCTTTGGAGTCTGAAGTTACGTTACTGGGCCTGGCAAAATGATAATTATCCCTATCCTGAAGATGTGCAATTATTTGTTCTGTATTTCGATCCTGATCAAACTTCAACAGTTGCACACTCACTTGGCCTGCAAAAAGGGCTTATTGGTGTAGTTAATGCCTTTGCCAGTAAGGAAATGAAAAAGGAAAACCATGTGATCATTGCGCATGAGTTATTACATACCGTAGGAGCAATTGATAAATATGATCCAGCAACAAATCAACCTCTGTATCCCATCGGTTATGCCGATCCACATCAGGACCCCTTATTCCCGCAAACCAGGGCTGAGATTATGGCGGGTCGAATCGCCGTTGATGAAAACAAAGCCGAACAGCCACGTAAGCTGAAACAGGCGGTGCTTGGTGAAGCCACAGCAATTGAAATCAATTGGTTAGCCCTGCCTAAGTAATAATTTCACTAACAAACACCCACTTTTCAAAATCTCTCTGTATAATGCCCGCCTTTTTACAAGGTACACATATAAATAGTGACCCAGAAACTCCGTAATATCGCGATTATCGCCCATGTCGACCATGGTAAGACCACCCTGGTTGATCAGTTATTGCGGCAATCAGGGACCTTAGATACACGATCCGCTCCGACCGAAAGGGTGATGGATTCCAATGATCTTGAAAAAGAGCGTGGTATTACCATTCTTTCCAAGAATACGGCGATCCGCTGGAATGATTATCGTATCAATATTGTTGATACCCCGGGGCATGCTGATTTTGGTGGTGAGGTCGAACGTGTTCTGTCGATGGTGGACTCGGTCTTGTTATTGGTCGATGCTGTTGAAGGTCCTATGCCGCAGACACGTTTCGTGACACAAAAGGCCTTTGCCATGGGATTCAAACCTATTGTTGTCATCAACAAAGTCGACCGTGATGGTGCCCGATCACACTGGGTATTGGATCAAACCTTTGACCTGTTCGATAAACTCGGCGCAACCGATGAGCAACTGGATTTTCCGGTTGTCTATGCCTCCGCACTCAGTGGTTATGCAGGTCTTGAAGACGATATTCGCGAAGGTGACATGACACCGTTGTTTGAAACCATTATTAATCATGTCTCAGCACCGGATGTTGATGAACAAGGCCCATTACAAATGCAGATCTCAACACTCGATTACAATAATTATGTTGGTATTATCGGTATTGGTCGAATAAAGCGCGGTACTATCAAAGGTAATATGCCCGTTACGTTGATTAATCTTGAAGGTGTAACACGTAAGGGAAAGATACTTCAGGTATATAGTTTTCTTGGATTGGAACGTATTGAAGTTGAATCTGCTTCAGCTGGAGATATCGTTGCAATCGCAGGTCTCGACCCATTAGACATCTCGGATACGATCTGTGATCCTGATAAAGTTGAAATATTGCCTGCGTTAACCGTTGATGAACCAACGATCAGTATGACCTTCCAGCCAAATACCTCACCCTTTGCCGGTAAAGAAGGGAAGTACGTTACCAGCCGTAATATCTTGGATCGTTTACAACAGGAATTAAAACATAACGTCGCCTTAAGAGTAGAAACAACTGAAGACGCAGATAAGTATCGTGTTTCCGGTCGTGGTGAATTGCACTTATCCGTCTTGATCGAAAACATGCGTCGTGAAGGTTATGAACTTGCAGTGGGTCGCCCACAAGTGATCGTCCATGATCTGGGTGATCATAAAGAAGAACCGTATGAACAACTCACAGTTGATATCGAAGCAATACATCAGGGTGCTGTGATGGAAAAACTCGGTGAACGCCGGGCTGATCTGAGAAATATGCAACCAGATGGTAAGGGCAGGGTACGTCTGGAATACGTAATTCCCGCGCGTGGTTTGATTGGATTTCGTACCGATTTCCTGACACTCACTTCCGGAACTGGCTTGTTATATAACGTGTTTGATCATTATGGTGTATATGTCCCGGTTAGCATTGGTCAACGTAACAATGGCGTCTTGATTGCGAATGGACAAGGCAAGGCAGCGGGTTATTCTTTATTTAATTTGCAAGAACGCGGAAAACTATTTATTGGTCATGCTGAAGATATCTATGAAGGCATGGTTATTGGCATTCATGCGAGGGATAACGATCTGGTCGTGAATCCTTTAAAGGGCAAACAATTAACCAATGTTCGTGCATCCGGTACAGATGAAAATATTATCCTGACACCACCCATCAAAATGAGCCTGGAACAGGCATTGGAATTTATTGATGACGATGAACTGGTAGAAGTAACCCCAAAATCAATTCGTATTCGTAAAAAATATTTAAAAGAACACGAAAGAAAGACCGCATCACGTAAAGCGGGCTGATAGTTTATATTTTCCGGGCAAAGCTTGTAATTTTTTCATTTAAAATTTCTGGATGTTCAAGGCTAAGGAAATGCCGGGCATTATTAATTGTTTCTAACTTAACTCCAGGTATTTCAGAAATAGTTCGTTCTCTTTCACTTTTATTCGCCCAATCCTGTTCTCCATAAATCAGTAATACGGGTACTGATATATTTTTATATGATGTATGTGCATCCATGAAAGAGCGTGAGTGACGGATAAGATTTATAAAGGCCTGGTGATGTCCGGGACGTTCACCAACAACAAAACATTCTTCAAGAAATGAAGCAGGAAGGCTGGCAGGATCATAAACACCACCTTCAAATATTATTTGTTCAACCATGTGGTTTCGCATGCGCATAACTGTGTCTCCAAATATCGGGATAAAAACAGCTGACATAATAAAATTTGCGAGAAAATTACCTCTGGCAGGACCCTTGCCCGGGTAATCATAGGGATTAATAGAAACAACACCTTTAACTCGATTATTATTTTTACCGGCTATGACTAACGGTATAGATCCACCTATTGAAACACCTGCGATTAAAACATCCTTTAAATCAAGCTTATCAAGGAACTTCTCAACGGAATTAACAAAATAATCTGCTGTGTAATCAGTATCAGGGATATCAGACCAACCGTGGCCCGGGTAATCAAAGGCACAAACAGTAAAAGACTTACTTAATTCCGGGATCATCTTCTGAAAGATATCGAGTTGCGTACGTAATGTATGTAAAAGCAACAAGGCCGGTCCTTCACCTGTTTTGATATAACGTACTTTAGTCCCCTCAAGATCTGCATACTGGATAGGAATACTTTCTGCCCATCCAAGTTTGGAAGGTTCGGATGGTTGTGGCCTTACGGCTTCAACAATGTAAGAAACCAGAACCGGGCCAAAGACTAATGCCAAGATAATAATAACCCATCCAAAAGTACTCATTCATCTATCTCCTTAAATTAAGGTTGCTTATTAACTCAAATAATCTTGATTATAGAAAATCCAGTAACCTGGTATTACGGAGTGACCATAGAGTTCCCAGGACACCGAATCCAATTATTCCTATCATGATGAAAAGAAATGGGAAACCTTCAGTAATACCAATAATTAACAAGGTTATGGTAATAAATAATCTGACAATAACAGTACCTAAAACCATTTCTTCTGTTTTTTTCTGCCAAATTCGAAAAGTGATCAAGGTTAGACTTAATAGAAACATCCCGGTTAATCTAACAAATGGCCCTTCATCCACCATAGATGGGTCAAACCCCATCAATAGAATTACTGATTTAGGAAAAAATAACAATGGTATACCAAGTAATGCAGTGTACATTGATATATATAGTTGCCAATAAAAAGCATTCTTAGGCATAGATTCTCCCTCCTGTTTGAATCAAGCTCATATAGTAACTTGCATTATGCAAGTAACATTAGTTTAATAACTTGTAGAATGCAAGTTACAATTTGATTTGTTAAACTATCGGTATGACAAAACGAAATAGCAAACTAAAAAGAATGACGTTTCAGCGTTCAGGTTGCCCAATTGCATGCGCACTTGATGTATTAGGTGATAAGTGGACTATGTTAATGGTACGAGATTTATTCAGAGGAAAGCATCGGTTTTCAGAATTCATGGATGCTGAAGAAGGAATAAAAACAAATATATTGACGGATCGCTTAAAGCGTCTCGAACAAGCCGGCTTGGTAAACAAAGTACCGTATCAGGACAACCCACCAAGATATGAATATGAGCTAACAAAGACAGGAAAGGATTTATGGCCGCTACTTAAAGAAATGATCAAATGGTCCAATCGAAATATCTCAGGTACATATAAACCCTTATCTACGAAAACAAGAACGTAAAAAAGGCCGGTTTGCCTACATGGACCTCGGTATACCCCTCAAGGGGGTACTAAAAATAGCCCGCTTGAGGGGTGTGTGTAGGTAGTAGACTTTGCACGACTGTATGGACGCAGGTAAGGGGCGTGAGCACAAGCGCAGGGATGCGCGCAGGTAGAGCAACGCAGGAGCAGTTGCCGAGGAGCGGAAGCTTTTTCGAGACAGAGTCGAGGACGACTACATGGATGTAGTCGGTTGATAACGTCTGGAACATATTGTCTAGCACAAAGTCGAATTTCCGGCCTTATATTTATATTCTAAATTAGTATCTGACCAGAACAGTGTATTCGAGTGTGGAACTACCTTCTGCAGGTACGTTGATATGCCATTCCGCTGTACCAGCAGCGACCTTTTTAAATTTATGACTATGTTCAAGCATCTTCCAGTCACCGGGTACCGGTTCACGTACAACGACAGTCACTGCTTCTGATTTTGCATTCTTGATTTTTATCTCGTAAGAGCTTTCATAGGCATAACTGTATTTACCAAAGGCATGACGTTTTTCAAAATTGGTTTGCTTTTTATCAGCCGTGATATCAAATGCATCACCCAGTTTTAAACGAACATCTTCATTTTTTGGAGTGTGATCAATATTATCTTCACCAATAAACTGTGCATTACCCGTCTTATCTTTCTTGTAAACCCGGACAATACCTTTAGGTAACGGTAAACCTAATCCTGTTTTTTCCTTGTTTTTAAATTCGACATACACACCGACTTTCATTTTTTGTCCGATATCGCCATAACTGCTTTGATAATAATATTCATTACCCTGCAACAGGAATTCCTTATTTACCGGTACTTGTGAAGCTGTTAGTAAAGAAACCTGTTTGGTTTGATTGCTGGATATTGTGGTAGGACGATTAAGACTATAAAGATGATATTCAAACAGATTTTCCTCGGACATAGATTCCTCGGCCATATCGTAAGCTACTGCACCTACAGCCATACTTTTCGCTGCTCTTTTAAATTCATGTTTAACGACATTCACATCACCAGCGACTAATTGAAGTTTGGCATTGTTATAACTTGTGCCACTTTTGTTATTTAGCGTTACCCATCCCATAAGATCGAGTTTATTATCTTTGGTATTCAGTTCTGCCACATAATCTGCCTTCCATGATAAACCGGATGAAAGATAACTTAATTCAACATCCTGTGGTTTTGAAGTTTGACTGTTGAGTTGAATTACCAGGGTAGGTTGGTCACGAAGGTTTGCCGGGACCTGATCAAAAATATAGCGACCACGTGGGTTAGTTTCAATTCGATCGCCAATCTTAACGACAACACCTTGATTGGTACTCAAAACAGTTGCCTCTTCAATTGTTTCTTCACCTGTTGCCGGATTCATCGTTGCGATATTAATCTGCTTACCAACGTATTTTTCCAACAGTTTTTGTGGCGTGAGCAAGTCAAAATCAAAGTTTTGTTCAATTACCTTTAATCCGGCATTATTAAGGTTTCTTAGTAATGCCGTTTCCGGACGCATCCTGGCGCTTACGCCACGAAATGCGAGAAGATTAAAACCATTATCGAGACTTATTGTGCGTTGGTCTTTAATTAATGCCAGGTTTTCATTGTAAATCGTTACAGCAACGGATGTCTGGTCATCCAGTGAAGTCAGTTTTTCTACTTCTTTGGCATGAATAGTGGATGTAAAAAAAATTGCTAATCCAATCATTAGAGATTGATAGCTTTTTCTTAAAGTAGTTGATTTCATTGTTATTCTCCAGTCAGTTAAATATGTAATATTTTTTAAAACCTACTGGGTTAAACGTATGACATCTGAATTTGGGCTATACTATCTAAGATAATTAAAGATCTGATTTAAATCAGACACTTAGAAAAGCCAATTTTTGATTATATTTACCTAAATAGTAATCAAGTTGGCTTCTCTTATGAATATGACATGGGTCTTGAAAGATGAGCGAGTTATGTATTAGCAATTTGGTCTTGAATGATGATGGTGATCTGCTCTCGCAGATAATCTGTAGTACGCCAGTCCCGACCTTTGTCATTGATAATGAGCACAGGGTAACGCATTGGAACCGGGCCTGTGAGATTGTCACGGGTATGCCGAGCACAACTATTATTGGTAGGACGGATACGTGGCGTGTGTTTTATGAAAAAGAACGTCCCGTCATGGCAGATTTGATCCTGGATGATCGTACAGACGATATAAAACGTTACTATAAAAAAGGGAAGTTTCGCCGCTCTGCCATTCTAAATGAAACCTGGGAGGCAAAAGATTTCTTTCCTCATTTTCCTGGAGGGGGAAAATGGTTGGCCTTTATTGCAAATCCTTTGAGAGACAAATATGGAAATGTTATTGGTGCCATTGAGACCTTATTAGATATCACCGAGCAGACAAGATCAGAGCATTATGCCAAAGATACACAACATTTATTAACTCAGATTATTGAAGGTTGTCCGGTACCGATGTTTGTGTTGGGTAAGGATCACAATGTAACTTATTGGAATCGGGCTTGTGAGGCCATTATCGGAACACCAGCCACAGAGATTGTAGGCACAAATAGTCAATGGAAAGCATTTTATAGCAGTGAACGTCCAGTACTGGCTGATCTGGTTCTTGATAACGAAAGTAAAAAGCTTTCCGAATATTACAATGGTATCTGGTCTGAATCAAAATTGATTAAAGATGCATGGGAAGCTACCGATTTTTTCCCAAATTTCAGGAACGGTGCAAGATGGCTTTCTTTTACAGCTGCACCTATACATGGAAAAGACGGTGAAATTATGGGCGCTGTTGAAACTCTGCAAGATATTACTCACCAAAAAGAATATGAAGAAAAACTGAAGCATGAGGCTACGCATGATGCATTAACTGGTCTTGCCAATCGCTTGCTACTGCATGATCGATTGCAACAAGCGATTGGATATGCAGAAAGGGAAGAACATTTATTAGCTATTTTGTTCATTGATATGGATAACTTTAAAATAGTCAATGACACTCTTGGGCATAGGGCGGGTGATCAGCTTATTCGTGATGCTGCTAAAAGTATAACAAGATGTGTACGGTCAATTGATACTGTTGCCAGATTGGGTGGCGATGAGTTTGTGGTTATCTTGTTTTCACCTGATAACCAAGATCACGTAACCAATGCCGTCGAACGGATTAATGCTGAACTTACAAAAACCTATACTATCAATGGTCAGGAATTTTATATCAGTAGTAGTATTGGAATTGCCATGTTTCCCAATGATGGCAAAGATGCTGATACCTTGATGATGAATGCTGATAGTGCGATGTATGAAACCAAGGCAAAAAACAAGGGGAGTTTTCGCTTTTTTACTCAGGACATGAATACACAAGTGAGGCAGCATCTTGAGATTGAAAATGATTTACATAAAGCAGTTAAAGAAAATCAATTTGAATTGGTTTATCAACCTATTTTTAATTTAAAAACAGGTAACATAACTGCTGCAGAGGTATTGATCCGTTGGCGGCATCCCAAACACGGTATGGTTCAACCTGCCGAATTTATTCATATTGCTGAAGAGAGTGACCTGATTATAGAGATTGGAAACTGGGTTTTAGAAACGGCAGCGAGAGAAACGTGTTACTGGATAGAAAATTATGGCAAGCAAATCAGGATTTCCATTAACGTCTCGGCCCGTCAGTTTCATAACAGAGAAATACACAAAGCCGCGGAAAATTTATTCAAGGAAGTAGATAAATCTTTATTTGATATAGAACTTGAACTTACTGAAAATCTGGTCATGCACAATCCTGAAATGGCACAGGCTAGCTTAAAGGAGTTACGTGATCTTGGGATTAAGCTGGCTATGGATGATTTTGGTACGGGTTATTCCAGTTTGGCCTATATACACCGTTTCCCATTTGATATGGTCAAAATCGATAAGGCCTTTGTTAAAGATTTGGGTATCAATTGTGAAGCTGATGCCATTGTTCGAACAGTACTGGATTTGGGGAAGGCCCTGGGTTTAAGAATGCTGGCCGAAGGTGTGGAAACAGAACTCCAACGTGATTTCCTTAACAGAGAAGGGTGTGATGAGGTTCAGGGCTTTTTCTTTTCTAAACCGTTGGATGTTGAGGAATTTAGAAAATTACTTATTCAGGAATCACACTCTAATGTTCATAGTTTGGGTGTTATTAAAAAATAAGACCGATTTGCCTACATGAATCACGGTTTACCCCTCAAGGGGGTACTGAAAATAGCCCACTTGAGGGGTGTGTACTTAGTAGACTTTGCACGACTGTATGGATGTAATCGGTTGAATCGAGTCTGAAACAGGATTTCGAGACTGAGTCGAGGACGACTACATGGATGTAGCCGGTTGATAACGTCTGGAACATATTATCTAGCACAAAGTCGAAATTTAATGTTAACTTATTTGTTCTTAGCTTCCTCACGTTCCTTTGTTTCTGCAATAACAACCTCAGCCACGTTTTTGGGACATGGATTGTACTGCAGAAACTCCATTGAAAATTGGCCTCGACCAGAAGTCATGGTACGTAACGAACCAATGTAACCAAACATTTCGCTTAATGGACATTCAGCTTTTATACGTACACCCGTTGGCATTGCTTCCTGTGATTTGATCATGCCTCGACGACGATTAAGGTCACCAATAACATCCCCGACGTGATCTTCAGGTGTATACACATCGACCTTCATGATCGGTTCCATTAATTGTGGTCCGGCTTTGGGGAATGTCTGGCGATAGGCCGCTTTTGCTGCGAGTTCAAATGCGATGGCAGATGAGTCAACCGCATGGAAGGCACCATCAATCAAAACCACCTTGAAATCAAGACAGGGATATCCGGCCAGGACACCTTTCTCCATGCTTTTTCTGAATCCACCTTCAATTGCAGGCCAGAATTCTTTCGGTACGTTACCGCCGGTGACGGTTGATTCAAACTGAAAACCACTACCGGGTTCACCAGGTTCGACGATGTAATCGATCTTGCCGTACTGACCTGAACCACCTGATTGCTTCTTATGGGTATAAGAATCATCAACACGTTTGGTCACGGTTTCACGATAGGCCACTTGTGGGCTACCCACTTCAACTTCTACACCGTGGGTACGCTTCAGAATATCCACCTTAATATCAAGGTGTAGTTCACCCATCCCTTTGAGGATGGTTTCACCGCTGTCTTGATCGGTTTCAACATGGAAAGAAGGGTCTTCCTTAATCATTTTACCGAGTGCGACACCCAGTTTTTCCGAGGCACCTTTATCTTTTGGTGCTACAGCAATCGAGATAACCGAATCTGGAAATACCATCGGTTCCAGTGTGGCCGGCTTATCTGGATCACATAAGGTGTGTCCGGTTTGTACGTTCTTCAAACCTATAGCAGCAACGATGTCACCGGCCTGTGCGCCGTCTAGTTCGATACGTTCGTCTGCATGCATTTCAACAATACGTCCGATACGTTCAGTTTTGCCAGTATAGGTATTGAGTACTGTCGTACCTTTATCGAGTTTACCGGAGTAAATACGTATAAAGGTAAGGGCACCAAAACGGTCATCCATGATCTTGAATGCCAATGCACGTAACGGCCTATCGGGATCAACGATCGCGTATTCACCGGATTCATGTCCTTCCAGATCCACTTCTGGTTGTGGTTTAACTTCGGTTGGATCAGGCAGGTAATCAACGACGGCATCCAGTACCATCTGTACACACTTATTCTTGAATGCAGAACCGCAATAGGTCGGGTAGAAATTCAGGTTGATTGTGCCTTTACGGATACATGCCTTGATTTCCTCAATGGAAGGTTCTTCGCCTTCCAGGTATTTCTCCATTACTGCATCGTCTTGTTCAACAGCAGATTCGATTAACTTCTCGCGCCATTCTTCAATCTTGTCAGCCATATCTTCTGGCGGTTCCTGGATTTTATATTTGGCAACATCATTCGGATCATTCCATATCCAGGCTTTGCGGGTCAGGAGATCAACCGCACCGATAAAATTATCTTCAATACCGATCGGTAGCACCATGACCAATGGATTCGCACCCAGGACATCTTCAATTTGTTGAACAACGCGATAGAAATCCGCGCCAATACGGTCAAGCTTATTAACGAAAATAACACGTGCGACTTCGGAGTCATTTGCATAACGCCAGTTGGTTTCAGACTGTGGTTCAACACCTCCGGAACCACAGAACACACCAATACCGCCATCCAGTACTTTTAATGAGCGATAAACTTCAATGGTGAAGTCAACGTGTCCCGGGGTATCAATAATATTAAGGCGATGGTCATTCCAGGTGCAACTGGTTGCTGCAGACTGAATAGTAATGCCGCGTTCCTGTTCCTGTTCCATGAAGTCCGTGGTGGCTTCGCCGTCATGCACCTCACCGGTTTTATGAATCTTACCGGTCAGTTTTAATATGCGTTCCGAGGTCGTGGTTTTACCTGCATCCACATGAGCGAAGATACCTATATTTCTATACTTCGATAAGTCAGCCATTGTTCTACTCTATAAAATGATAATTAACGAAATCGATTACTGCCCCGGCACTACGTTCCGGGAAACTAGCGCTACCAAATACTTAACATCTGCTGAAATATCATTGAGATGACCGCATTGACGTACAAACTGGCGGGCGGAGTATAAACCAGAATGATGAATTATGTGAAATTCAGTGTACTACAATATAAAAATCCCCTAAAAACAGGGACTTTCGCAGGGAAAACCGGAACGATCAGACACCTTATATATAGTCTTCCCTGAATTCCGACCTGTCGAAACGGCAAAACACAACGTATAATCAATCTAATGCATGATATTCCCAACCGAATCGCCGACGTATTACTCGAAGTCGAGGCCAGCCTGCGTACTCACGGCAAGTGGGATGAATGCAAACCCGATGCCAGCGACCTGAATAGTACAATACCTTTTTGCATGGATACGCTCAAATTCGAGCAATGGTTGCAGTGGATCTTCTTGCCAAGGATGAAAGACACCCTGGAGCAGACCAAACCGCTGCCGTCTCAAAGCGGGATTTTTGAATACGCAGAAGATTGTCTGCGCAAGAACGACCCGTCGACAAATACCTTATTAAAACAACTCAAGCGGTTTGATGACTTGATTAGTATTCAAGCGAGTGTGCGAAGGCACTAGGCATTTATTAAAGAAATTAACATCTGGTATAAATACGCCATTGGTATCTGATTTTATATCCTGTTATTGAAAATACGATGGATAAGTTAGATAAGAACGTTGCCGATTCAAGGCGAATCGCCGAGGCAAGAGTGCATTCCTATCGTGAGCAAGCACTCAGGATGTTTCCCTGGATATGTGGAAAATGTAAACGGGAATTCAGCCGAGAAAATCTCAGCGAACTGACGGTTCATCATAAAGATCATAACCACGACAATAATCCAACTGATGGCAGCAATTGGGAATTACTGTGTCTCTATTGCCATGATCATGAACATGCGAAATATCTTGGTGCTGAAGGTTCGACAACAAGTGCAAGTAATGAGCTTGAACGTGAACATGCCACTGGAAAGCCGTTTGCGAAATTGAAGGATTTATTGAATAAATAACACTAATTTGACGGGTGTGGTTGGGTAAATACGAAATGAAGCACATCATCGCTTCGGACTCCTGTGTCCTCGAGGATGTGTTCCAGACATTCTCTACCGCCTACTTCCCTGTAGGCGTGAAAAAAAAACCGCTCAAAAGAGCGGTTAATATTTTCTGCTTTAGAGGCCGAGATTAAACAGCAGGGACTGATTTCTCAACAAGTTCCTTGACATCAGTGGCGTAAGATTCGCTCAGTTTGGCAATTTCTTGTGCATCTTCTACTGCATTTTCAGACAGATTCTGCGCAACAGTAATCTGACTTTGCAGATAGTTATGCAGTGAATCAAGATCCTTGACCTCAGTAGCAGATTTCAGTGAATCAATACTGATTTTGGCATTTTCCTGAATGGTCTTAATCTGAACCGCAGCGATTTGCTCAATACTTTTTAAGGTCAAATCATTCAGCTCTTTGACAGGTGCCACTAATTTTTCAAATGTTTTTTCCATTGTATTTCTCCAAATAGTTTTATGAGAGTTGGAGCTAATTATACGCTAATTATGTTGCAGTGCAACAAATAAAAAGGATAATTGTTAAGTTATTGAAATTAATAAATATTAATTGTTTGTTAGAGGTATTAAATACGATGTTTTTCATCTGAAAACGAGTTCACTACTCCATCCCACACTCAAAAAAAGTATATTCAAAATCCTTATCCCGACGGATTAATCTGACCATCTATAGACTGATTGAGTTATCGATTATAAAAATTTCTGCGTGACTGCGAGGACATAACAAGAAGGGGTAAGGTGATTACCAATACTATTTCAAACTCGAAAAGTCTTTATTTAAATTATAAACATCATAGTCTGATGAATCAGGTATTTGCCAATCATCAACTGTCTCTGAGCCATATTTATTTGTATTTATTCTAATGTAATTGATCTTTGTCACTGAAATTATCATATTCTGGTAGTAAACTTTGCTATTAAGAATAACCAGTGGGGAACAGAAAAATGTCACTTTTAGATGTTCTTAAAAAGAAGGCTGAAAAAATAAGAATAGAAGAAATAGAGGGCGAAGATACAACGATTACAACGGTCGGTGAAGAAATACGTAAGCAAAACGAAATCATATTAAATGAAAAACTTGCTTTCATTCATAACTATTTCACCCAGTTAGTTGAAAATCTTAATATCATCAAACCCGATAACGAGATTACGTATAATTTAATAGATCATGCGCAAGTCCGTTTTAACATCAATCACGTCAGGAAAACTCATTTCTCTGTACACGAAGGTCAATCTTTAAATGGTAATAGAGTGGTTCTTAAATATGATCTTTACTCAAAACAAGGCCTGAGTGTTAAAATTATTAATGATGGGAAACTTCCTGCAATAAGAAAACACCTGACGGAAAAAACGATTCAGTATTTTGAAACTGACGCTGAGGCTAATCGTGTCGTAATCACTTTGGCAAATCCGGTTTCTACCAGATTCATATATGCTGCCGATCTCGATCATTGCATGATTGTATTAAACCTTGATAACTATGATGGACCATGGTCAAGATTATTGAAGTACATGCCCAAAGACATTACAGAAGAATTGATGGATGAAACTACTAAATACATTCTCGGAGAAGATAGTCGATTTGCTGAATTATCAGGGTAGGTGCCGCGTTTGATAATACAATATTACAGTTACGAGAACATCTTACATAAAAGGAAGATACAAAGAGAAAATACCGAGGGATCGGGATTAGGCTAGATCAATCTAAAGCACATACACCCCTCAAGTGGGCTATTTTCAGTACCACCTTGAGGGGTATACCGAGGTCCGTGTGCGTTTTTCGCTGGAATATTTCAATCATCCGGCACGATTTTATGAACCTGGGTACCTTTATGCCTTGTAGGTAACCGTTGAAGATATCAATAGTGATGGATTGGGTGTTGCTCAATGTATGACTGCAATAGTTGTTAAGGTCCTCGCAAATTGCAATTGACGTTGTTTAATTGGAAGTCAGAAAAAAATAATTCACGTGATGTCGTTAGCATATTGTTGTTAAGATTGGCAACACTATTACAGTTATGACGGGTATGCATTCAGTAGTTATTAATTTAACGGGAGTGAATCATGGTTAATATGATATCTGAAGAAGAAGCGACAGGTAAGACCAAGGCTGTTTATGATGATATACGAAGTAATTTCGGGTTGGTTCCCAACCTATTTAAGGCGATGGCTGCCGTTGATCCAAATTGGCTTAAGATTAATTGGCAGCGTGAGAAGCAGATAATGTTAGAGGATGGTCCTTTGGATCATAAATACCGTGAGTTGATCGCACTTGCCGTCTCCATTGTTAACAATTGTGAATACTGCACACTAGCACACGAAGAAATGGCGGGAAAACAAGGGGCAAGCCATGAAGAAATTGGTCATGCAAAACAGGTGATTGAATTGTTTGCCAGTTTTAATGTCATAGCGAATTCATTCCAGGGTATTCCTTGTGATATTAAACCGGCTTAGCTTATATGCCATTGGTTCTCTATCTATAGGAATTCGATAGATTTGATCTTGGGGAAGCCCATTGTGTCGGCGCATTCTCTTTAAAGTTGAGTAAGTGTGACTTATATAAGCTAATAAAATTTTTAACCTGCGAATCACAATATTAAAATCGGGTTAAAAGTAGCATTAATAATATATCTAATCTTCTTTCAGCTCCCTGATTTTGTCACTTATGAGACATTGCTCGTTGTGGTCAATAATTTCGATTACTTTATCTAATGTCTTGTTGACCATCAGTTGCACGATATCATCCAGAATTGTGTAGGCGCATTTGTAATTACTGTTATAAATTGCCACGTAAATAGCACAAACAATTTGTTCCTTTTGTATTTCGTCCATGTTTCATCCCTTTAAAAATAAACATATATATAGATAATAGTATAATATATGCATATAACACTATACAAGTATATAGTATTATGATGACTGAATTTGTTTCGATCAATTCACAATATGATTTGGTTAGTGATTGTCAAAGGACGATGTATATAATGCACATTTTATTGGAACATACTGATTCTTTAGATATTTTTAAATGGATTGAAGACTACGGTCCTATCATGAATGACAAACAATTTTCATTAGCAATTAAAGGACTCCGTATACGTGCCAAGTCCAAAGATGTCGCCTACCGCATTTTGGTACAGGGTCAATCTCGTCAAGAAGTCATTGAAGATACAGGTATGCAAAAGGCAGCGGTCAGCCAATTAATCAATAATATATTGAAAAACCTGGATGAACAGCTGAAGAAAAATGATTTGGTTTACCAGCATTATGTATTGCCGAAAAATCTGAAACCAGTAATCGATGCATTTGAAGAAGAGCATTTGAATTATTATGTAAAAGATCCCAAGAATAAAAAATAACACTTTGTTTAATCATTGCTTTATTACTTTGGCTTGATATTCACTTTCTTCGGGAGCACTAAAGTTGCCTGCTTTCTTGGTACAGGTATCGACCGAGAGTATGAAACATTTTTTTATTCTTAACATTTGGTACAAGTGTGCTGCCAGCAATAACATACGGTGCATTCTCTGGATTAGATTTATCAATCCAGCGTTTAATATATTTCGAGCAGCTCATGAACAGCGAGGGTTCGTAAAACCACCATGCAAAGGTGATATCAAATTTCTTTCCTTTAGTGGTAACACCTTGCAGAGTTAAACAAGAACCATCTTCGCTGGTCTGTATCTGTTTTAATTTCTGTACGCGTACCACTTTCCAATCCTGCGTCTCTGGTGTGAGTATTAAACTTTATACTTCAGCAGTACAGGTCTTTTCTATTCTCGTTAGCTTTAATGTCACCGTTGTCTTTGATTGATTCATAAAGGTTAAAGTGACTTTTTTATCTATCGGATCATGTGTGCCTTGTCCGTTGAAGGAGTCATAATCGAAACTGAACCTTTTTCCTGAAATTTTATACAGTCTGAACTCGTGCATTCTTCGGGGCTGAGTGTTTGCCAAAATGTTTCGATAGGTTTGCCATATTCAGATTACATGACTATTTCTTTTATTTCACCGTGTTCGATACTCAAATTTGATGCAATGTCTGTATGAATAACATCTGCATTGACATTGGAAATTAAGATTGAAGTACAGATAAATATTGAAGATAAAAAAATGCATCATCATTTCCTCATAAATTTAGCTTGAATTTTATTCAGGCATTATTTATTCCAGGCTACGTTAGATCTTGTATTAAGCTGCTACTATTATTTGCCGGGTTATTGACTGCGGTACTGACGGGACAGGATTTCATCTTTCCTGAATAAGGGTTGAGTAAGTCACTACCACCTTCAATTAACCATTTGTCATAGTTGTCCGGATCAAGAATGACGGGCATGCGGTGATGGACGGGATTCATAATAATATTGGCTTCGGTAGTGATGATGGTGCAGCTTTCAATGATATTGTCATCATGTTCCCAGCGTTCCCATAGTCCAGCAAAGGCGAGAAGTTCACTGTCTTTTAATGTGAAGTAATAGGGT
This sequence comes from uncultured Enterobacteriaceae bacterium, assembly GCA_964392105.1. Taxonomy (GTDB): domain Bacteria; phylum Pseudomonadota; class Gammaproteobacteria; order Eutrophobiales; family Eutrophobiaceae; genus UBA7359. The sequence goes on along the minus strand of CAYMPA010000019.1, from coordinate 551 downwards.
TGTTTCGGTTTCGATGTCCCTTGCCATTCATAAAAACCATTTGCTGGAATCAGGCATCGATGCTTGTTAAAGGCAGATCGGAAGAAGGGTTTTTCTGTAATGGTTTCTGCCCTGGCATTGATGGGTTGATTCTTTGTCTCTTTAGCCCAATGTGGAATCAAACCCCAATGACAATTTACCAATTCACGTTTGTTGTCATTTAACCGAACAACAGGGATATCACTGGACGGAGTAATGTTATAACTATGGTTGAAATATTCTGCTGTAACCAGTTGAAAATGGTCAACCATCGCTTGTGAGTTACTAATAATCGTGAATCGTCCACACATACACCAATTATAAATCACGCTATATGAAAATAAGAAACAAATGTATTAAATTTCAGTATAAATTTATGCGAACTAATTTAATTCGGGCAATCGAATTTTACATGTCTGTCGCCAGATGAGACCAACTCAACTTTGAAAAGCATACGAAGGAGCTTAATACGATTATGTGTAATACCTCAGACTTAACCAAACATTCTAAAGGATCTGGTTTTGATATAATCT
>CAYMPA010000018.1:0-29944 GCA_964392105.1 uncultured Enterobacteriaceae bacterium | reverse complement strand
ATAATTTTAGTGTTTTGTTCTGAATGAATAAAAAATTAACATATAAACTTAAATAATTATGTTGTTTGTAATGGAGTAAATTTCTAATTCTTTATTACAACGGTGTCGCCATGAAGGCGAAAACTAATGTTGAAAATATAGTTTTTCTGGATTATTTAGGAACGTTAATTAACACCGTGCTTTTATTGTTGTTAGATAATTAATACTATTTTATATCAATAAGCTCAATGTCAAATAGCAATGTTGCATTTGGTCCGATTGTCCCACCAGCACCACGTTGCCCATAAGCCAGGTCTGAAGGTACGGCAATTTGCCATTTAGAACCGACAGGCATTAACTGTAATGTTTCTTGCCAACCTTTGATTACCTTATCAACACCAAGTTCGACAGGTTCTCCTCGTGAGTAAGAACTATCAAACTCAGTACCATCGATTAGTGTCCCACGATAATGAACAACAACTGTACTGTCTACAGCAGGCTTTTTACCATCACCTGTTTTTATTACTTTATATTGAAGACCACTTTTTAATTCAATTACACCATCTTTCTTTTTATTATCAGTCAGATATTTTTCACCATTGAATTTATTATTATTTGCTTGTGCAATTCGTTCGTCTTGTTCCTTTTTCTGGTAATCACTCAGGATTTGTTGCATTTCGCTTGTGCTCATCTTTTTTTCAGCACCTTTTAAGACATCTTCAACAGCTTGCATAAAAGCAGGAATATCTAGTTCCATATCCTGGCGAGTAACACTTTGCCCAAAAAAGATGCCCATCGAATAACTAAGTTTCTCCACATCGGTCTCAACTTTTGCCGCATGCGCGATAATAAAAGTGAAACTTAAAATTAAAACAAGAACAGATTTCAATATATTCATAAGGACCTCAATATGTGAATTTTGTATTATTTGGCAGGATGTCGGTTCATGATCCCATAAAATTATGAGTCCGCCAACTTGATATTAGTTCTTGGGCACCTCCGAAAATGCCTTATTTTGTTCGCCTAGTCCTTGAGGCTCACCCCTTCGGGGTTAGCACTCAAAATCGCTCCAGGCGTTTTTGTCGCAGTAGCGGCGTCAACTCGACAACTGCTCGGTCTCTGTTCCAGACTCGTCTCTACCGTTCACACACCCCTCAAGGGCACCCACAGGGCATAAAGGTACCGAGGTCCTTGCTCTGATAAAAACAATTCGATTTTCGGGGGCACCCTCTTATTACTTTAAATATACGGTAGAAGAAGATATATATTGAATGACATTATCGAGAAATTGAATATTGTTTTTATTTTCAGGGATAGCATCTGAAAGCATCCGACGATATTTACGGGCGCCAGGCTGCCCCTGGTAAAGGCCAATAATATGACGTGTTAAGCTTTTAATGTTGATACCTTGTTTAATTTGTTCATCAACATAATTCTTGAATTCGTTCAAAATTTCTTCTCGTGTAGATATAGGAGACGAATCCTCGAAGAGGATGTTATCTGCTTCAGCCAACATAAACGGATTTTGATAAGCGGCTCTACCAACCATTACACCATCTACATGTTGTAAATGTGATTTAATTTGGTCCAATTTGGTAAAACCACCATTAATAGTTATATTTAATGTTGGAGATTCCTGTTTTATCTTGTGGACATGTTCATAGCATAGTGGCGGTATCTCCCGATTTTCTTTTGGACTTAAACCATTCAATATTGCCTTTCTTGCATGAATTATAAACGTATCACAACCTGCCTCACTGACAGTTTTGACAAATTCATTTAAAAATTCATAAGAATCCAGATTATCGATTCCAATCCTTGTTTTTACAGTGACAGGGATGTTCACAGTTGCTTGAATCTTGTTGACACAGTCTCCAACCAGTTTTGAGTTTGACATCAGACAAGCACCAAATTGACCATTTTGTACACGATCACTGGGGCAACCAATATTTAAATTAACCTCGTCATATCCTTCGCTTTCGGCAATATGTGCACATTCTGCAAGATCGTTTGTGTTATTACCGCCTAATTGAATAGCTAAAGGGTGTTCTATTTCATTAAAATCCAGAAATCGTTTACGGTCACCATGAATTAATGCGCCTGTTGTTATCATTTCGGTATACAGTACGGCATGCTTTGATAACAAGCGCATAAAATACCGAAAATGTTTGTCGGTATGGTCCATCATTGGGGCAATGCTCAATCGGCGATCAATGTTGATCTTGCTCATAATAAAAGTTCTATATAATTATTGATGAAATGATTAAACGGGTAAATGATGAGCGTAAATAAAAGCCTCGTGGCAATGTTAAAGAATTTATCCCTGTTTGATTTTTATCTTTAGTCAAACTACTTGCATTTGCCGCCTTTGGTCTGATTTGTAAATATTTACCCATTGAAGAACTTATCTTGTCAATTTCACCCAAAGCAATCATATTGCTAAGTTCCTGCCAGTCTTTTTTTAGTTGTCTCTCCTGATCATTATCTGGTCGCCATAAAACAGGAGATCCTATACGCCGTAAAGAAACAGGAATATTCTTAGTGGACTCAACTGGAATCCACAGTACTTCAGTTAATTTACGTTTAACCAGTGATGTTTTCCATGAAGATAGCGCAGTTGGATCAAGTTGAGCTACACAAATGTATGTTGACTCTTTAGGTTTGCCATTATTATCAATAGGAATTGTTTTTAATTCGATCCCTAAATTGATAAAATCGGGCTCAGGTGAACTGGATGCATCTGCGCCTAATGATAATTCCAATAAACTCCCAATCCAGCCTTTTGCATGCGTCATTGATACTGGGACTTTGGCTTCCATTTTGTTTGCGAGTTGTTGAATTGTTATGCCAGCAAGACTTTCTGCTCGTTCCATTAGTTCCTGTTTATTTACAGGCGGTCTGATTATCATATCGCTGTTAAAGGTTTATATTCAGGAAAGTGTATCGATTATAGAATTCTTCAGGCATTCAAATTTCAAAGGATCATCTATGGCTTTGTTTTCATCATTTTGTAAATAAAAGATATCTTCAACACGTTCACCATAAGTTGCTATTCTTGCACCCTGCAACTTGGTACCACATTGATCCATAGCAGTACCAATACGAGATAATACACCAGGACGATCGATGGTGCTGACTTCCATGATGGTTCGTTTGTTTTTCTCATCGGTTTCGAAAGTAACACGTGTCGGTAAGGTGAAACTTTTTAATTGTCTTTTTTCAATCCAATTACCTTGATCCGGAAACCCCGGTGTTGAATCCAGATCTTTTAATATACGATTCCTGATTTCATTACTACGTTCTTTTGTTTTGATCAGATTTCCATCATTTTCCAGAACAATAAATGTATCCAGGGTAAAACCCTTGCGATTGGTAATGATTTTTGCATCAAGAACATTCAGTCCAAGCTTTTCAATCGCTCTCGTTGTTGTTGCAAATATATTTTTTCTATCACGCATATAGACAAAAATAAGACTGCCACCTCGACTGGACTCCTTGTTGACTAATACCAGAGGGCTTGTCAAATCGTGATGTATTAAAATCCCTTCTGTTTGCCATGCAATTTCATCCGGGTTATGTCTCAGGAAATAGTCATTGCCAACAGTTTTCCAGAATTCAAGAATATTTTGTTCGCTAATTTCTTTATTGCTTATCAAGGCAAGTGAATCCTGTTTGATATTTCTTATTCGTTCATTTTTTAGTATCGGTTTTTCCTGACCACGTCTTAATTCACGTAGTGTTCTGTGATAGAGGTTTTCAAACAATGTGTATTTCCAACTATTCCAGAGTTCGGGGTTAGTGGCACAAATATCTGCTACTGTAAGTATATATAGGTAATTCAAGTGTGATTGGTCGCGAACTTTATCGGCAAAATTTATGATTATTTCTGGATCATCAATATCCTCACGTTGTGCGGTTTTACTCATTAATAAATGTTTCTCAACCAACCATGCAACAAGTTTTGAATCGTAATCACTCAATTGATGCAGCTTGCAAAATTCAATAGCATCTTTAGCGCCAAGTTTTGAGTGATCGCCGCCACGACCTTTAGCAATGTCATGAAATAGGCCAGCGAGATAAAGTAACTCAAGCTTGGGAAGTTTTCTTATTATCGCATTACATATTGGAAATTTTTCCTTGTATTCAACCTTTCCAAACAGACGCATATTTTGAATGACGGTTAAGATATGTTCATCAACTGTAAAAACATGGAAGAGATCAAATTGCATCAGACCTTCAATGCTGGCAAATGCAGGCATATATGCGCCCAGAACTCCATAGCGATGCATCATCCTGAATTTGTGACCAACAAGTTTTGGTTGTTTTATGATTTCCAGGAATAAACTTCGATTTCTTATATCTTTTCGAAATTTATCATCGATTAAATACAAGTGGTTTCTGACCAGACGTATTGTACTTGCCCTTACACCTTTAATTGATGGGTCTTGTTGAATTAATAAAAATATTTCAAATAAGGCAAATGGGTAGCGTTTAAAAATATTTTTATTAATCACTTCTATAAAATCATTCCTTTTTTGAAAACGTGAATTTAAAGGAAGGATTTTTTCCTTGCGTTTGCTATAAATGATTTCCTCTTCAAAATGTTGCAGTAGTATTTCATTTAAACGACTCATTTCTCGAATCGTTTTGAAATACATTTTCATAAATTCTTCAATTCCCTTGTTGTCCTTGCTTTTAAAACCAAGTGATTCAGCTACATTTCTTTGATATTCAAACAGTAATCGATCTTCCCGACGGTTTGTTGTCATATGTAATGCAAAACGAATACGCCAAAATAAATTTCGTCCTGTTTTCAGGAGCTCATATTCATCACGTGTAAGAAATTTATGTTCGACAAGACCACTTAGATTAATATTGTCAAAATGGCGTTTGGCAACCCAGCTAATCATTTGTATGTCGCGTAATCCGCCGGGCGATTCTTTTACATTGGGTTCAAGTTTATTTGCTGTATCACTGTATTTTTCATGACGAGTTTTTTGTTCTAATAGCTTGGTTTCAAAATATTTTCGCGTGGGCCAGATTTTATTCGGGCCTGTAGCTTTACGCATTTCTTCATAAAGTTTTTCATTCCCACAGAGTAATCTGGACTCCATGATATTTGTCATGATTGTGATGTCATTTTTTGCTTCATAGCGACATTCTTTTACGGTTCTTACACTATGTCCGACTTCCAGACCAAAGTCCCACAAGAAAGTAAGAAATGTTCCCAGCTGATGTTTGGTGTCTTTTTTTGTGCGTGGTTTTTCAAGCACCATTAAATCAATATCTGATGCGAGTAAAAGTTCAGAACGTCCATAACCACCTACTGCAATCAAACTGAGTTCATCAGATTCAATAAATTGTTGCCAGGCCATGACAAGTAGCTGATCAACAAGCCATCCCTGTTTTTTTACAAGTAATTCGATATCTTCACCTGAGCTAAAACGTTCAGTAAGATAGTCGTAACCATTGTTAAGTGCTTTTTTGAATAAAGGTAAAGGTTGGCTTTCTTGTTTGAGTTTTTGACTGAATGTTGTTTTATCAAACAAAAAATTATCGGCGATTATTTTTTTCATCGTGAATTAACCCGCATGTTGCACGAGTATGTTTAATAATTGTGTCATTGTGTTGTTAGACAAAGAATTCAATGTTGATTCAAAAAGTACCGTTTGTATCCATCCTATCACTTTGCGAACCTTCATTGGTTCTGACACGTTATGCGCGCACATGCTCCTTTCACCAGAGCTACGGCTATGGTTGCAGTCGCGAGTACGCGCATAACGCGCCAGCCCGTAGTGATCATCTCACCAACTCGTGCAACATGCGGGCTAAAAATCTTCATCTGAACGCTTGGTCAATACTTCATGGCCATTTTCAGTTACAAGGATCGTATGTTCCCATTGAGCTGACAGACTTCGGTCGCGAGTGACAACCGTCCATTCATCAGCTAGTAATTTTACCTGGCGCTTACCTGAATTAATCATTGGTTCAATGGTAAAGGTCATACCTGCTTCCAACTTCAGTCCAGTATTAGGTTTGCCGTAATGCAATATTTGAGGATCTTCATGGAATTCCTTACCAATGCCATGACCACAATACTCGCGTACCACCGAGCAGTTGTTGCTCTCTACTAATGTTTGTATTTCATGCCCGATATCACCTAAACAAACACCGGGACGAACTAACTTGATTCCTCTTGTCATACAGTCATATGTAAGTTCAACAAGACGTCTTGCGCGAATTGATGGTTCGCCGACAAAAAACATCATACTGGTATCTCCATGATAGCCGTCCTTAATTACAGTTATATCAATATTGATAATGTCACCATTCTTGAGTTTCTTGTCCCCCGGTATGCCGTGGCAAACAACATGATTTACCGAGGTGCATATTGATTTAGGGAATCCACGATAATTCAGCGGAGCTGGAATCGCATTTTGTTCATTTACGATATAGTCGTGACAAATTTGATCCAGTTCCCTGGTTGTCACTCCGATTTGCACCTTAGGACCAATCATCTCCAGGACTTCAGACGCGAAGCGTCCAGCTACACGCATTTTTTCAATTTCATCAGATGTTTTAATAGATACAGGCATAGATTCTAATTTTCAGATGTAAAGTTAAGTATTTGTTGTAGTAGATATTCTATGGTATAAAGCGCCCGCGGTTTTCGCAAATACATCATAAATTGTCACACGCACGCTTCAACCATATATGGGGTGCCTGGTTAGAGACTGTCTGGTTATGATATTTCGAAGCGACAAATCTGTCTGGAACAGATTTGAACAGCAGTTAGGCTGGCCCGAAGGGCGTAGGGCATGGATGCCCATAGTAAAATGGTTCTGTTTGAGAGAAAGTTAAGAATTGATCGAGGCGCACCTAAGGGCATTTCCTGCGGTCAATAGTCAATCTATTTAACGAAATCAATTATTAAATTGCTCCGGACAGAGACATTTGCAGCCGGAATTATCATAACCAGATAGTCTCTTCTAGGTTGGTATATGGGGGGTGCGGAGGCTTAACCCTAACAGGAGAATTTAACATGTCTAATGTCACCATGCGTGAAATGCTGGAGGCTGGTGTCCATTTTGGTCATCAAACCCGATACTGGAACCCCGGTATGGCACCGTATTTATTCGGTCAGCGCAATAAAATCCACATTATTAATCTGGAAAAGACCCTTCCATTGTATGAAGAAGCCATAAACTTCGTCAGTAAAATGGCCTCAAAGAAAGGCACGATATTATTTGTCGGTACCAAACGCTCAGCTCAATCAATTATTGCTGAAGAAGCAATGCGCTGTGGTATGCCATTTATCAATCGTCGTTGGTTGGGTGGTTTGTTGACCAATTTCAAGACGGTACGTGGTTCGATTAATCGCTTGAAGGAAATCGAATCCATGCAGACTGATGGTAGTCTGGATCGGGTAAACAAGAAAGAACAGCTCATGGTTAAGCGTGAACTGGATAAGTTGGAAGCAAACTTGTCAGGAATTAAAGATATGAAAGGCATTCCAGATGCCATATTTATAATTGACGTGGGATACGAAAACATTGCTGTAAGTGAAGCGGTTAAGCTTGGAATACCTGTAATTGGTATCGTTGATAGTAATAATAGTCTAAAAGGTATCGATTATGTTATTCCAGGTAATGATGATGCAATCCGTTCAATATCTCTCTATGCCAAGGGCATAGCGGACGCCATTCTTGACAGTCGCCAATCGATTGCACATTTGGGTGGTGCTGAAGACAATGATGAGTTAATTGAAATCGATGATTCCGGTGCCCCTGTAGAAGCTGTTGAAGGAGCAAAGTCAAAACCAAAAGTTAGTAAAAAGACAACCAAGAAAAAAGTTGTTAAGAAGGCTATCAGTGAGAGTACTGATACTGAAACAGAAGAAAAAACTGTTTCAGACGATGCTGAATCGCCTAAAAAGAAAGTGGCTAAAAAGAAAACAGCCGCCAAGAAAAAGGTTACCAAGAAAACGGCAAAGAAAGTCAGCAAAAAAACTGCTACTAAGGCAAGTGATGTATAAGATATCTGTATTACAGATTATCTAATGAATAGTTAGAGGAATATCAGATGCAAATTACTGCCTCATTAGTTAAAGAGCTTCGCGAACGTACTGGCGCGGGAATGATGGATTGTAAAAAGGCTTTACAGGAAGCCAATGGTGATATCGAAGTCGCAATTGAAGAAATGCGTAAATCTGGTGCAGCCAAAGCCGCCAAGAAAGCAGGTCGTATCGCCGCTGAAGGCATTATATCAATCAAACAGGACGGAAAAGACGTTATCATTCTGGAAATCAACTGTGAGACTGATTTTGTTGCTAAAGATGAAAACTTTCTTCAATTTGCTAACGACGTTGTCAATGCCATCGCTACACAAAACCCGGCAGATGTTGGCGTATTGATGGGGCTTAGCCTGGGTGATCAAACAATTGAGGAAGCAAACCAGCAATTAGTTGCCAAAATTGGGGAAAAAATAACGGTCAGGCGTTTTGAAAAACGATATTCGGAAGGCCAAACTGGAACCTATCTACACGGTAACCGTATCGGTGTGATTGTGGAACTTGAAGGTGGCGATGAATCATTGGCCAAGGATTTAGCGATGCATATTGCCGCAAGTAAGCCAGTTTGTGTCAGTGAAGATCAAGTTTCACAGGAATTACTAAATAAAGAAAAAGAAATCTTTTCAGCACAGGCAGAAGAAAGCGGAAAACCTGCCGAAATTATTGAGAAAATGGTTTCAGGTCGGATAAAGAAATTTCTTAAGGAAATCACCTTGCTCGGACAACCCTTTGTCAAAGATCCGGACCAAACTGTTGAAAAATTACTTAAGTCTGCCAATGCATCGGTCGTATCATTCCTTCGTTATGAAGTTGGAGAGGGAATAGAAAAACGTGAAGATAACTTTGCAGAAGAAGTTATGTCTCAGGCCAAACGAGCCTAAATAAATGTCTGCCCCGTCCCCTTCTTTAAAATTTAGACGGGTTTTATTAAAACTCAGTGGCGAGGCGTTGATGGGTGATGAGGCCTATGGTATTGACCCCAATATTATTGAGCGTCTTGCCAGTGAAATTTCTGATCTTTGTAAGCATAGTGCCGAGATTGCCATTGTTATTGGTGGTGGCAATATCTTCCGAGGTACGGGTTTGGCTGCAGCCGGTATTGATCGTGTTACGGCCGATCACATGGGTATGTTGGCCACAATAATGAATTCGCTTGCCATGCAAGATGCGCTTGAACGAGTTCAATTGCATGCCAGAGTAATGTCTGCTCTGAAAATCAATCAAGTCTGTGAGGATTATATCCGTCGTCGTGCGGTGCGACATCTCGAAAAGGGACGCATTGTCATCATGGCAGCAGGTACAGGTAATCCTTTTTTCACAACAGATTCAGCAGCGAGTTTACGTGCAATTGAAATTGGTGCTGAATTATTAATCAAGGCAACTAAAGTAGATGGGGTGTATTCTGCTGATCCTGTAAAAAATAAAGATGCAATTCGGTATGAATCACTGAATTATGATGAAGTTATTGAGCATAAACTCGGTGTTATGGATACAACTGCTGTTGTACTTTGTCGAGATAACCACATGCCCCTCAGGGTATTGGATATGACTAAACCGGGTTCATTATTAAAGGCCGCCATGGGTGGGAATGAAGGGACCCTGGTGAGTTAAAGACTAGTTGTAAGGAGCGGGAATAACATGGTCGAAGATATTCTAAATGATGCAAAAAATCGGATGCTTAAAAGTCTCGAATCTTTAAAAACGGAAATGGCCAAGATAAGGACTGGTCGTGCCCACACGAGTCTACTGGAGCAGGTTAAAGTAAGTTATTACGGATCAGATACGCCACTTAACCAGGTGGCTAGTATCAATGTAGTGGATGCCAGGACACTTGGGGTTAATGCCTATGATAAAGGTAGTATCCCTAACATTGAAAAGGCCATTATGAATGCTAATCTTGGATTAAATCCGGTAACAGCTGGTGAAGTAATTCGTGTGCCTCTTCCTCCACTTACTGAAGAAAGACGAAAAGATTTGATAAAGGTTATTCGTGGTGAGGCAGAACAGGCTCGTATTGCTATTCGTAATATAAGACGTGATGCAAATTCTTCATGTAAAGAATTGATCAAAGAAAAAATGATTACAAAGGATGATGAACGAAAAGCGGAAGAACGCATCCAAAAATTAACTGATGAGCATATTGCATTAATTGATAAAAGCCTTGAACAAAAAGAAGCAGAAATGCTTGAAATCTAGATTTTTTATATTAAGTGGTGCATTTTCTGTCTACTACCAACAAACACTTCACCCCCCCCCCGTCATATAACACATTATTAAATGAATGCTAAGTCCACAATTACTAAACCAGATCACGTTGCGATTATTATGGATGGTAACGGTAGATGGGCAAAAAAAAGAGGGTTACCACGTGTGTCAGGACATCGCGCTGGTGTACAAACGCTTAGAAAATTGATTGAACATGCAGTCAAGATTGAACTGAATACAATCACTGTTTATGCATTCAGTCGTGAAAACTGGCAACGACCAGAAAAGGAAGTTGGTTTGTTAATGGATCTTTTTATGACAGCATTACAGTCTGAAGTAAAAGATTTGCATAAGAACAACATCAGATTAAAGTTTATTGGTGATCGGGCAGCATTCAGTGATAAATTACAAAATTCCATCAATGATTCTGAATCACTAACGTCATCAAATTCAGGCTTATGTTTAAATGTGGCCGCAAACTACAGTGGTCGTTGGGATATTATTCAAACTTGTCAATCAATTAGTAAAGACATAGCTTCAAATAAATTAATTGTTGATGATATTAATGAAGCAATAATCAGCGATAAATTATCTTTAGCGCAAAATAACGATCCTGATCTTTTTATTCGTACAGGTGGAGAGCAACGGATTAGTAATTACCTATTGTGGCAACTGGCATATACCGAATTGTATTTTACAAATACCTTATGGCCTGATTTCAATCCTGAGCAATTAGATCTTGCATTAGACTGGTTTGACAAATGTCAAAGACGATTTGGTAAAACATCTGAACAAATTGAGCAGCCCCATAATGCTTAAACATAGAATCATTACCGCTGCGATACTTATACCTATAGTTATTGCAGTCATTCTTTACCTTGATACGAAATGGTTTTCAATATTGCTTGCTGTTTTTGTCGCTATTGGAGCCTGGGAGTGGGCTGCGCTCTGTAAATTAAGAAAAAAAATCAGGTATCTATACAGCTCATTAATTGTATTTATTTTGGCAGTAATATTTTGGGTTGATAGTAGTTTCTTATATAGCAGTATCATTTTATGTGGTGCAGTTTATTGGTTTATAGCCATAATCCTCATTCTTTTTTATCAGAACCAGCGTAATTTATTACCAAATTCAACTTCGATACTGATGTTAGTCGGTGTGTTATTGTTAATTCCTATGTGGTCAAGTCTAACAATATTGAAATCTTTTTCTGTGAATGGTGCCTCATTATTGATGTTTCTTATGCTGCTTATTTGGGGCGCTGATACAGCAGCCTATTTTATAGGTAAAAAATGGGGTAAACGACGACTTGCCAGTCGAGTTAGTCCTGGAAAGACGTGGGAAGGAACTATAGCCGGCATTTTGGCAGGTATTGTTATTACGGTATGTTATGTTATTGTTTTAAATAAAAATTTGAGTTACGGATTGGCATTTACCGGGCTATCAATATTGACTGTCACATTATCAGTCTTTGGTGATCTGATGGAGAGTTTGGTGAAGCGTGAAGCAGATCAAAAAGACAGTGGCTCCATATTGCCTGGTCACGGAGGTGTTATGGATAGAATCGACAGTTTAACTGCAGCCAGCCCGATTTTTGTGTTTGGTGTTATTTATTTAGGTATGGCAGGATGAAAGGTATCACTATTTTAGGTTCATCTGGCAGTATTGGTGTAAACACACTGGATGTAATTTTACGCCATCCAGAGAAATATAGCGTTAAGGCATTAACCGCGAATACCAATGTAGATGTATTGCTGGAACAGTGTATTCAATATATGCCTGAATTTGCCGTTATGGTTAATGAAGATGCAGCATCAAAATTAGAGCAAGAATTAAAGAACAAAGCCCCACATGTGACTGTCTTAAGTGGTGTGGATGGTCTTTTAAAAGTTGTAGGACTTGTAGATGTTGACTATGTTATGGCTGCGATTGTTGGTGCTGCTGGATTATTACCTACATTAGGAGCAGCAAAAGCAGGCAAACGAGTGTTACTCGCTAATAAAGAAGCCTTGGTTATGTCGGGTAAAATATTCATGGATACTATCCAGGAAAATAATGCTGAATTATTACCGATAGATAGTGAACACAACGCCATATTTCAATGCATGCCGATTGATTTTGATAAAGGAATTGAAAAGGCAGGCGTTAAAAAGATTTTGCTCACAGCTTCAGGTGGGCCTTTTCGAACTACGCCATTGGAACAACTTTCTTCTATGACTCCAGAACAGGCCTGCGCACATCCAAATTGGGTGATGGGTAGAAAAATATCAGTTGATTCTGCAACGATGATGAATAAAGGGCTTGAAGTAATAGAAGCATGCTGGTTGTTCTATACTCAACCCGAATTCATACAGGTCGTATTACATCCCCAGAGTGTTATACATTCTTTGGTTGAATATAATGATGGCTCAGTATTGGCACAATTAGGCAATCCGGACATGCGCACTCCGATTGCTTATGGCCTGGCCTGGCCTGAAAGGATTGATGCAGGTGTCGAACGACTTGATTTGTTTGATATTGCTCAACTGGATTTTGTAAAGCCGGATGAACAAAGATTTCCTTGTTTGAAACTAACACGTGAAGCTATGCAACAGGGAGGAACGAGTAGTGCAATACTTAATGCAGCAAATGAAATCGCCGTAAATGAATTCTTGCAAAAACATATTCGGTTTACTGATATAGCTCGTGTAATTGAAATAGTGTTGGAAAACGTAACGCATAATGAAGCGAATTCACTTGAGGTTATTCTTGAGGATGACAAATTAGCACGGGATTATGCGATTAATACGATTAAGGATATGGCTGCATAATCCTGGATTTCTCAGTTGATCGGCTAAAAATTATGATTATATTGTTAAAAAAATACTGTTATAGCCTGTTAGGCAATTACAGATTAGGCAGGTTTGCCTACTCATTTGATTGCACGTTTTTCAGGCACATTTGCCTACAGGGACGTAGGTAAGTAGCGTGAGCAGGAAGCGGAAGCTTTGCTTGGCGGCAAAAGTCTTACGTAGAATGTCGCTTCGGACGTCCTGTCCTCTCGCGACATACACTCCTTCCATGGAGATAACTATGTGCGGCTTTTTAGTCGGTGCAAATGTACCTAAAAAACACACACTCAAACGAGTTAACGCCATGGATGGCGTGTATGCAGCTTTTGCATGGAGCAAAAAAGCTGCCCAACTGAGAATTCCAGGATGATCGAAATTCTACAATCCATTGCCGCATTTATTATTGCACTTGGCGTATTAATTACATTCCATGAGTTTGGTCACTATTGGGTAGCACGAAGATGTGATGTAAAGATTCTGCGATTTTCTGTTGGATTTGGCCGATCAATCTATATAAAGCGATCTGGCAAAGATAATACAGAGTTCGTGATAGCAGCATTACCCTTGGGTGGCTACGTAAAAATGTTGGATGAACGGGAAGGTGAAGTTAAAGAAGAGGAATTACCTCGTTCATTTAATTATAAGCCACTTTGGCAAAGATTCGCGATTGTTTCAGCCGGGCCAGTGTTTAACTTTATCTTCGCCATATTTGCATATTGGATGATTTTTATGATTGGTGTAAATGGGTTGAAACCCATCATTGGCGATGTAGAACCTTCATCAATAAGTGCTCAATCCGGTTTGATATCAGGACAGGAGATATTATCGGTTAATAAGGTTAAAACACCGACATGGTCGGCGGTTATTGATAAGCTGGTTAATCACGTTGTTAATGGTGATGTTATTAATATAAATGTAATTGATAGTAATAGTGTGGAGCAAACTGTAAGTATAGATCTTTCCAAAATCTCAATAGATGAAATGGCTGAAGGGAAGTTGCTGGAAGCTTTGGGTTTAAAAGTCATTGAATTAAAGCTACCAGCAATTATAGGTGAAGTATTGCCAGATGGCGCTGCTGAAAAAAGTGGCTTGCTTCAATATGACGAAATAATCAGTGTTAATGGCGGTTCTATAAATTCATGGAGGGAATGGGTTGAAATTATAAGAAAAAACCCGGGTAAAATACTAGGAATCGAAATATTACGAGGTGATACAGTAATTAATATTGAATTAACCCCGGGCAGCATTCAATCTGATGACGCGATTATAGGGCGTATCGGTGCGGCAGCATTTAAACCCGATGATTTGTTTGATTCGTACTTTACGATAGAGTCATATTCAATACATCATGCCTTTGTAAAAGCATTGAAAAAGACAGGGGAAATGTCAGTGCTAACCCTTCGCTTACTTGGTAAAATGCTCGTTGGTGAAGCATCAGTAAAAAACTTGAGTGGCCCGATTAGCATTGCAAAATATGCGGGACAATCAGCCGGTATTGGACTGGTTGCATTCTTGAGTTTTATGGCCATAGTGAGTGTCAGTTTAGGTGTTCTTAACCTGTTACCAGTACCACTACTGGATGGCGGGCACTTAATGTATTACCTTATAGAGCTTGTAATAGGGAAACCGGTTTCTGAGGCAACGCAAATACTCGGACAACAGATAGGATTAGTCTTGTTGTTGGGTTTAATGAGCGTTGCTTTCTATAACGATATTATCCGGTTATTAGGATAAATAATTATAAAAATAAAATAAGTAACAATTACATGCAATTCAAAGTTCATAAATTACTTTATGTTTTAATATTGTCCTTGTCACTGGTTGCTAAACTGCAGGCAGCACAGGAGTTTGTGATTGAGGATATTCGTGTTGAAGGGTTGAATCGAATTACACCAGGAACGGTATTCAATTATTTGCCTATGAAGGTCGGAGATACATTCGATGACTCCCGTTCATCTGAAGCAGTCAGGGCGTTATTTAAAACCGGCTTTTTTGAGGATGTCAGGCTTGAAAGAGATGGGGATGTCCTGGTTTTTCTTTTCAGGGAACGCCCCGCAATTGGCACCATTGCCATGTCCGGGAATGAAGATATCAAGACCGATGAACTATTGGAAAATCTCAAGCAATTCGGCTTTGCTGAAGGTCGGGTATTTGTCCAGGCTCAACTGGATCAGGTTGAGCAGGAATTGCAGCGACAATATTATTCATTTGGTAAATATGCAGTCAAAATTAATTCTACTGTGACGGAACTTGATAATAACCGCGTTAGCATTTTAATCGAGGTTTCAGAAGGCCTCGCTGCCAGGATCAAGAAAATTAACATTGTTGGAAACAAGCTCTTTAAAGAAAAGAAATTGCTCAAACAATTTAAATTAAGTGCGCCAACATTGTTTTCGTTTTTTACAAAAAATGATCAATATTCAAAGCAAAAACTGTCAGGTGATCTGGAAGCATTACGCTCTTTTTATCTTGATGATGGATATTTAAATTTCAATATCGATTCTACGCAAGTTTCTATTACGCCTGATAAAAAGGATATATATATAACAATTAATATAAGTGAGGGAGAGCAATACACAATTACTGAGGTTAAATTGGCTGGAGATTTAATACTACCTGAAGAAAATTTATTTGAATTTGTCTACATAAATAGTGGTGAATATTTTTCACGCAAAAAAGTAACAGAAAGCAGTAAAAAATTAACTGAAAGACTGGGCGAAGAAGGTTATTCCTTTGCAAATGTAAACTCAATCCCGGATATTAATAAGGATGATAAAACAGTTGCGATTACCTTTTTTGTTGATCCCGGTAAACGAGTTTATGTCAGGCGTATAAATTTTTCAGGAAATTCAAAAACAAGGGATGAAGTATTACGGCGTGAAATGCGTCAACAGGAAGGTGCATGGATATCTACTACACAGATTGAGAGGGGGAAACAACGCTTACAAAGAACAGGTTATTTCAAGGATGTTAATGTTGAAACACCTGCGGTTGCCGGGACGACTGACCAGGTTGATGTGAATTACACGATTGAGGAAGCACCGGGGGGGCAATTAAGCGCTGGCCTTGGGTTTTCAGCAGACCAAGGATTAATATTTAATACTACTATTGCCCAGGATAATTTTCTTGGCAGTGGTAAACGTTTTTCATTCGCATTTAATAATAGTGATGTTAATACGCGATATTCTCTAGGATATTTTAATCCTTATTATACTGTCGATGGGATTGGTCAAGGGTTTGATGTATTTTATCGCGAGACAGATGCATTCGATGCAAATTTAGCGTCTTATGAAACCAAGGAGTATGGAAGCACGTTAAGTTTTGGATTACCGGTCACAGAAAATAACCGTATAGAAGCAGCTTTTAATTACACAAAGACTGAACTTGATATCGCAAGTAGTTCATCAACACAACTCACAGATTTTGTTAGTAAAAATGGCGATGAATACGATCAATTTAAATTTACAGCGGGATTTAGTTACGATACACGCAACAAAAGAATATTACCTGATAAAGGAATATTACACAGTATTAGTACAGTAGTATCAATACCAAGTTTTGGTGACTCGCTTCAGTATTATAAAATTAATTATAGAACTAAATGGTTCAAGGATATTTACGAAGATTTTATCCTGACATTAGGCGCTAATCTAGGCTATGGTGACAGTTATGGAGATACCACAGAATTACCATTTTTTGAAAATTTCTTTGCTGGCGGTACTAAATCTGTTCGGGGATATGAAGAAAATACACTGGGACCCAAGGATAGTTTAAATCGACCGCTTGGAGGAGATACAAGGATTGTAGGTAATGCAGAGGTGATATTGCCAGTTCCTTTTCTAAGTGACTATAAGAAATCCGTGAGGGTTACAGGTTTTGTTGATGCTGGTAATGTATTTGGTCCCAATGAAGATATATCGTTAGGGGATTTGCGATATTCTACTGGTGTAAGTGCGATATGGATTTCTCCTTTTGGTGCTGTCAGTATAAGTTATGCAATTCCTTTAGCAGATAAAAGTACTGATGATATACAAAATTTCCAATTTACATTTGGAACATCATTCTAGTTATTTGGAGCATAAAGTTAATGAAAATATTGTTTAATTTATTAATCTCAATCTTTTGCGTGTTGGTAATAACTTCGCAGTCTTATGCTGAAGAGACATATAAACTTGGTGCGGTTAATGCGATTCGTGTTCTGGAACAGTCCCCTCAGGCTAATGTTGCAAGAAAGATGATCGAAAAAGAATTTTCCCCTCAAGACAAAAAACTCGTGGCAGAACAAAAAACACTAAAGGAACTTGAAGATAAGTTTAATAAAGATAGTGCCATCATGAGTGAACAAGAGCGCTTAAAACTTGAAAGGGATATTATTTCCAGGAAACGTGATCTAAAACGTGATCAGGATGAGTTTAGAGAAGATTTGAATTTTCGTCGTAATGAAGAATTTGCCAAGATTCAAAAAAAGATTGTTCAAGCAATACAACAAGTAGCCAAAGACAATAATTATGATGTTGTATTAAGTGAGGGTGTTATATATGCCAGTCCCAAGGTTGATATAAGCGGATTGGTGATTGAATACCTTAAAAAAGAACAAAATGGCGCATCTGAATAACGTAATAAACAACGAGTAATGTTTTTATGCCAGTCGCCACACTTGGAGAATTATCACAAGTAAGCAGAGCAAGATTAGAAGGAGATGCAGACTGTAAAATTTATTCTGTAAATACCTTGAGATTGGCGAAAGAAGGGGAAATATCATTTTTATCAAATCGGCATTACGCACATCAATTACCACAAACGAATGCCTCAGCAGTTATTTTATCTGAGGAAGATTTTAAAAACTGCCCTACGAATTCACTGGTTTGCAAAACACCCTATTTAGCCTATGCCAAGATTGCAAATCATCTATATCCAGGCATAAAACTACCTGGATATATAGATGAAAGTGCGGTATTTGGCTCGGAATGTGATATTGACGATTCCTCATCCATATCAGCTAAAGTTGTTGTTGGTAATAATGTTGTTATTCGTCCGGGAGCATATATTGGTTCCGGTTGTGTTATTGAAGATAATGTCGAGATTGGTGAAAACACGTCACTAGTTGCAAACGTAACCTTATGTCGTCATGTTGTTATAGGGAAAAACGTTATTCTTCACCCAGGTGTCGTGATAGGCGCTGACGGATTTGGTTTGGCACAAGAAAATGACCAATGGATAAAGATTCCCCAGATAGGTTCAGTCAAGATTGGTGATAATGTTGAGGTTGGCGCAAATTCCACGATTGATCGTGGTGCTATAGAAGACACGATAATTGAAACAGGTGTAAAAATAGATAATCAGGTACAGATCGGACATAACGTAGTCATTGGAGAGAATACTGCAATTGCCGGTTGTACTGGAATTGCTGGAAGTGCAATTATCGGAAAACGTTGCATGATAGGTGGAGCAGCCGCTATAAATGGTCATATCGAAATTGCCAATGATGTTATTATTACTGCCATGTCAGGAGTTGCAAATTCAATAAACTCTCCAGGTGTCTATTCATCAGGTCTACCTGTTACAGATAACAGGACCTGGAGAAGAAATATTATTCGTTTTAAAAAACTGGATGAGACAATAAAAAAGATAATGAATAGATTGGACTAGAGGTGAAAAATTATTTATGCAAGATGCTTCAAACATAATTGATATTGAAAAAATCAAGACCGTATTACCTCACCGCTATCCTTTTTTAATGATTGATCGTGTGCTTGAAATAAAAAATGGTCAATATATCAAGGCATTTAAAAATATAACAATTAATGAACCTTTCTTTCAGGGGCATTTCCCAAATAAGTCGGTAATGCCTGGGGTATTAATTATTGAAGCGTTCGCTCAAGCGGCTGCATTACTTGGTGCTTTTGGATTTGATGAAGGCAGGGCTTCTGAAGATGATTTGTACTATTTAGTAGGGGTTGATAAAGTTCGTTTCAGAAAACCGGTTGTGCCTGGCGATCAATTAAATCTTGATGTTAAATTTCTAACATTAAAAAGAAATATTTGGAAATTTCATGCTTCTGCCTATGTTGATTCAGATCTGGTGGCATCCGCTGAGTTGTTAACGACAATCATGGAGTAATTCCATGATTGATGCTACAGCTATAATCCATCCTGATGCCAATGTTCATTCAGATGTGAATGTTGGGCCATATTCTGTAATTGGTGCAGACGTATCAATAGATTCAGGCACAGTTATTGGATCACATGTAGTAATAAAGGGTCCTGCATCAATAGGTCCAAATAACAAGATATTTCATTTTAGTTCTATAGGTGAAGACCCACAAGATAAAAAATATCAGGGAGAATACGACTCAATTCTTGAGATCGGGACAGGTAATACGATTCGCGAATATGTTTCGATTAATAGAGGAACAGGTGAGGGTGGTGGTAAAACAGTCATAGGTGATAATAACTGGATTATGGCTTATGTGCATATCGCTCATGATTGTATTGTCGGAAATAATACAGTGTTTGCCAATAACGCGACTTTAGCTGGTCATGTAATTATCGATGATTTTGTCATCCTTGGAGGTTTTACCGGCGTGCACCAATTTTGTCGTGTTGGATGTTACAGTTTTTCAGCTATTTCGTCAGTCATTGTTAAAGATGTCCCACCGTATGTATTAGTGTCTGGAAATAAAGCAAAGCCATCGGGCCTTAATCGCGAAGGGTTAAAAAGACATGGATTTGATTTTGATACGATAAATGTCTTACGAAAGGCTTATAAAGCGATATATCGTGATGGTCTGGTTCTTAAAGACGCGCTTGATGTGCTAACAGAATTGTCAGTTGAATCTGATAAAGTGGACATTATGCGTTCATTTATTGCCGCGTCGGAACGTGGCATTGTCAGATAATGACATGTAGGTTCCTTGAAAATGCCTTTTTTCGCGATAGCTGCGTCAGCTTCGTGCTCAAATCCTCATGTATTGTATATACACTCCGGTTCTGCGCACGGTGCTTTCTTGCTCTCACAAAAAAAATCTATATTCAAGGACACCTATATCTAATAGTAGATTTATAGGATTTGCTTAATGGTACGCATAGGACTTGTCGCAGGTGAAGCATCAGGCGACATGCTTGGTGCAGGACTACTTAATGAATTAGCAAAGAATATTGAGGATATCTCTATTGAAGGTATTGGAGGTGAAAAACTTGCCAATACAGGGATGAAAATTTTATTCCCCATGGAACGATTATCAGTTATGGGGATAACCGAGGTTCTAGGTAGATATTTGGAGTTAAGAAGTATAAGAGATTCGCTCCGAGCTCATTTTATTAAGAACCCGCCGGATATTTTTATAGGTATCGATGCGCCGGATTTTAATCTATGGTTGGAAAAGGAATTACGTAAGACAGGGATAAAAACAGTTCATTATGTTAGTCCATCAATATGGGCCTGGCGTGAATACAGGGTGAAAAAAATTCGCGGAGCTGTCGATTTGATATTAAATCTCTTTCCTTTTGAGTCTGCTGTCTATAATAAATATGATATTCCAAATCGATATGTAGGTCATCCACTGGCCGATAAATTTTGTAATGAACCGGATATTAAGCAAGCAAGAGATGAATTGAATTTACCAATTGATAAGACGGTAATTGCTCTCTTGCCAGGCAGTCGTTTAACAGAAATAAACAAAATTGCTGGTCCACTATTAAAAGCAGCAGAAATTTCCCAAAGTTCTAACAGCAAGCTTTATTTTGTAAGTGGATTGGTAGATAAAGAATCGTTAAATACTTTTGAAGAAATAAAAAATAGAGTTGTGCCTGATTTAATAGTTGATATGCATATTGGCAAGACTCAAAAAGTAATGGAAGCAGCTGATATCATCATGCTTGCATCAGGCACAGCGACCCTTGAAGCTATGTTATTTAAAAAGCCCATGATTGTTGCCTATCGTTTCTCTTTTGTAACGCACTTAATTGTTAAATTATTGGCAAAGATACCATATGCATCATTGCCGAATATATTAGCGGGTAAAAGATTGGTTCCAGAATGTTTACAATCAGAATGTACACCGGAAATTCTATCTACTGAATTAGGCAAATTGTTGAATTCTGAAGCACAAGTTGAACAGATGAAAATGGACTTATCTGATTTATCAAAACAACTTAGGAAGAATGCAGATTCTCAAGCAGCTAATGCAATACTTGAATTAATTGATGGTGAAAAAAATGCCTGATTACTCATTTATTAATAATGTCGAATTACTGGCTGGAGTAGATGAAGTTGGAAGGGGGCCACTAGCTGGACCAGTAGTTGCGGCAGCTGTAATTTTAGATCCTGATAATCCAATTAAAGACCTGAAAGACTCAAAAAAACTTAGTCATAAAAAACGTGAATTTATATCAGATGAAATTAAATCTAGTGCTCTGGCCTGGTCATTAGGACGAGCAGAAGTTGAGGAGATTGATGAATTAAATATTTTGAATGCGAGCTTGTTGGCGATGAAGCGTGCTGTTGAGTCATTGAAAACAAAACCAGATATGGTCGTGGTTGATGGACAATATACACCCGATATTGTTTATAATAAAATTGCAATTATTAAGGGTGATAGCCTGATCCCTGCAATCAGTGCTGCATCAATTATTGCCAAAGTAGCGCGAGATGATGAAATGATAAACCTGGATGAAGTTTATCCTGGTTATGGTTTTTCATCACATAAAGGTTACCCGACAAAACAACATATTGAGTCATTAGAAAAATTAGGCATTACTGAAATTCATCGTCGAAGTTTTTCTCCTGTTGCTAAATACATTTTGTAGTTAGTTATATATGAGTTTTGTTCATTTACATCTTCATACTGAATACTCTTTAATCGATGGATTGATCAAGATTGACCAGTTATCGGTCACGGCAGCCGATATGAATATGCCGGCAATTGCTGTTACAGAACAGGGCAATACTTTTTCTGCAGTGAAGTTCTACCGTGCCATGCAAAAACAGGGTGTTAAACCACTGATTGGCGCTGAGTTACATGTCGTAGACGATAATCTGGCTGAAGCATTTAGTATCGTATTACTTTGCCAACATATAGAGGGTTATCAAAATCTGTCCAGGTTAATAACGCAGAGTTATACCGAAGGACAATACCGTGGGATTCCATTAGTACATATCGATTGGCTTAAAAAATATAATGATGGACTCATTGCTATTGATTGTGCAGAAAATGGTAAATTTACAAAGACAATTTCACATAAGGAAGAATCTAAAATAGAGGAATTTATCGAAGACTGGCTCTCAATTTTTCCAGATCGATATTATTTTGAATTACAAAGAATAGGATCAGAAGGACAGAATAATCACATAAATCAAGCCATTAAATATTCCAAAAAATTTCATGTCCCTGTGGTTGCGACCAATAATGTCCGTTTTATTGAAGAAGATGATTTTGAAGCACATGAAGCGCGTGTTTGTATTTACCAGGGATATACATTAAACGATCCGAGGCGACCCAGGCAGTTTACTACTCAACAATACGTTCGTACTATTGAAGAAATGCAGGAGTTATTCTTCGATATTCCTGAAGCACTTGATAACTCAATCAAGATAGCGCAGCGTTGTAATATCGAATTCATGTTAGGAGAACACTTCTTACCTCATTTCCCGGTTAATGAAGCTGAAACTCAGGATCAACGACTGATGAATGATGCAAATGCAGGTTTGCAGAAAATTATTAATGAGAGTGACAAGATTACTGAGTCGAACAGTGAAGAATATTTTTCGAGATTACAAAGAGAAATTGATGTTATCTCTAATATGGGGTTCTCAGGCTATTTTCTTATCGTTGCCGATTTTATTCATTGGGCTAAAGAGAATGGTATTCCAGTTGGTCCTGGTCGTGGTTCAGGAGCAGGTTCATTAGTTGCGTATGCGCTGGATATTACTGAATTGGATCCAATTGAATTTGATTTGCTGTTTGAGCGGTTTTTAAATCCCGAACGTGTGTCTTTACCTGACTTTGACATTGATTTTTGCATGGATCGTCGAGACGAAGTTATAGAGTACGTCGCAACAAAATACGGTCGCGATCATGTTTCACAAATTATTACTTTCGGAACCATGGCAGCAAAAGCTGTAGTCAGGGATGTCGGACGAGTATTAGGTTTTCCTTATGGTTTTGTCGATCAAATAGCAAAACTTATCCCTTTTGATTTGAATATGACACTCGATAGGGCACTGGATGAAGAGAAAGCACTAGGACAGCGGTATAAATCAGAAGACGATGTGAGATCCCTGATTGATTTAGCGAAGAACCTTGAAGGACTATCACGAAATGCCGGACGTCATGCCGGTGGTGTCGTTATTGCTCCTAAACCATTATTTGATTATATGCCCTTGTATTGTGAACAAGGTTCACATGCAACTGTTACACAATTTGATATGGGCGATGTTGAATCTATTGGACTGGTTAAGTTTGACTTTTTAGGTTTAAGAACATTAACGATTATCGACTGGGCATTACGTGATATTAATAAAATCAGAAAACTGGAAAATAAAGAAACTATAAATATCAGAAAAATACCACTTAATGACCCTGTTACATACAAATTGATTCAACGTATGGATACGACGGCTGTTTTCCAGTTGGAATCGGATGGAATGAAGAAACTTATTGATCGACTTAAGCCGGATGTATTTGATGATCTTATTGCCCTTGTTGCCCTGTTTAGACCAGGGCCATTGCAATCCGGAATGGTAGATGATTTCATTAAAAGAAAACGTGGTGCCAGTGTGCACTATATGCATGCTGATCTTG
Source organism: uncultured Enterobacteriaceae bacterium (assembly GCA_964392105.1). Taxonomy (GTDB): domain Bacteria; phylum Pseudomonadota; class Gammaproteobacteria; order Eutrophobiales; family Eutrophobiaceae; genus UBA7359. Next base: position 6,055 of record CAYMPA010000018.1, on the reverse strand, counting down.
AGTCAGTACTAAAACCAACCTATGGCATTATCCTGTATCAGGAACAAGTTATACAAATTGCGCAGATCCTGGCGGGTTATACCCTGGGTGCTGCTGATCTGTTACGTCGAGCAATGGGTAAGAAAAAACCGGAAGAGATGGCCAAACAGAGAGCGATTTTTACCAAAGGGTCTGTAAGTCGTGGTATTGATGAAAGACAGGCCACAATGATCTTTGATTTAATGGAAAAATTTGCCGGTTATGGATTTAACAAATCACATTCTGCAGCATATGCCCTTGTTGCCTATCAAACTGCCTGGTTAAAAGCACATTATCCAGCAGCATTCATGGCTGCGGTATTGTCATCAGATATGGATAATACGGATAAGGTTGTTACTTTATTGGAAGAAGTTCGAAGAATGCAGATTAAATTACTCCCCCCATCAGTAAACCAGAGTCAATACAGTTTTACAGTGGTAAATGAAAAAATAATTTGTTATGGCCTGGGCGCGATAAAAGGCGTTGGTTCTGCGGCGATTGAAATTTTAGTAAATGAAAGAGAACAGAATGGAGATTATTCGGATTTGTTCGATCTTTGTAAACGGGTCGATTTACGTAAGGCAAATCGTCGTGTTCTTGATGCCCTGATACGCTCTGGCTCTATGGATCGTTTAGGAGCTGGAAGAAGCACTCTTTCTCATAACTTATCAAAGGCAATCTTATTGGCTGAACAATACAGTCAAAATAATACAAGTGGTCAAGATGATATGTTTGGTCTTGATGCAAGTGATGAGAATAAAACTGATTCTTCATCATTGTATGAAGTTATACCGGATTGGGATGACAAAGAGAGATTAACGGGAGAAAAAGACACTCTTGGTTATTATCTCGAAGGTCATCCAATTAATCGTTATGAAATTGAACTTGAAGGAATAATAAGCTCAAGATTAAATGCATTTAAATTAGGAAGTGTTGTCGTTGCCGGCTATATAATGAGTATCCGTACACGTACTGGTAGCAGGGGGCGTATGGCAGAGATTAGACTCGATGACAGAACAGCGCGGGCATTGGTTAATGTTTATTCAGATGAATATCAAAAATTCCGACACCTGTTATTAAAAGATCAATTAATCATAATAAAAGGCAAGGCTATTGAGGATGATTTTGTAGAAAGTGGTATATCTATCCGTGCAAATGAAATCTTCAGCCTTGATGAACTCAGAAAGAGAAATGCATGCCTTGTTCTAGATATGGAATACGAACATTTGAAAAATGGTGGTGTAGAACATTTAAAGCAAACTATTTCACCGTTTCGTAATGGGAATTCTGAAGTGTTTATTCGATATAACAATGGACAAGCGATTGCGAATCTCAATCTTGGTGCCGAATGGAGTTTAACAATTAATGACGATTTATTAGATAAATTATCAGAATCAATTGGCAAAGATAATGTAAAAATAGATTATAATGCCCGTCGCTATTAATAATTATAATATGTAACCGTATGAATTTTCTGGATTTTGAACAACCCATTGCTGAACTCGAAGCCAAAATCGAGGAGTTGCGTTATGTTGGAAATGACAAAGAAATAAATATAAATGAAGAGATCTCCAGACTCATAAAACGTAGCCGAGAACTGACAGAATCCATTTTCGCATCTCTGAGTCCCTGGCAAGTGTCTCAAATTGCTCGACACCCTCAACGTCCATATACGCAGGACTATATCGATCGAATCTTTACTGATTTTGAAGAATTACATGGTGAAAGATATTTTGCAGATGATCCCGCAATTATTGCTGGCATCGCACGTATTGATGATCATCCAGTTGCTGTCATTGGACATCAAAAAGGTCGTGATACTAAAGACAGGATAGTGAGAAATTATGGAATGCCAAAACCGGAAGGATATCGTAAGGCATTACGGATAATGCAGTTGGCAGAACGATTTAGTTTGCCAGTTCTAACATTCATTGATACCCCTGGCGCTTATCCAGGTATTGATGCTGAAGAACGAGGTCAAAGTGAGGCCATTGCGAGAAATTTATTTGTTATGTCGGAGTTAAAAACACCAATAATTGCAACAGTTATAGGTGAGGGTGGTTCCGGTGGTGCATTGGCTATTGGTGTCGCAGATTGTTTATTGATGCTCCAATATAGTACGTATTCAGTCATTTCTCCTGAAGGATGCGCTTCAATTCTTTGGAAGAGTGCTGATAAAGTGAAGGATGCTGCTGAAGTAATGGGTATTACTGCTCCGAGATTGAATGAACTTGGACTTATTGACCGAATTATTGATGAACCATTAGGTGGTGCCCACCGAGATTTTGATGAAATAGCAAATCGAATCAAACTAGTATTAGTTGAAGAGTTAGAGCAGTTACGCCAACAACCTACTTCCGAAGTTGTAATGCAAAGACAAAATAAACTAAGACAATTGGGTGAGTTTAAACAAAACTAGTTTAGAGCACCTCGAAAAATGACTTTTTTCGCGATAGCTGCGTCAGTTCCGTGCTCAAATCCTCATGTATTATTTATACACTCCGGTTTTGCGCGCGATACTTTCTTGCTCTCACAAAAAAATCCTATTTTCGGAGGCGCTCTTTAGATATCCTTTACTTTTAACACTAGGTATATAATGAAACAAGACTCGCTTTCCAAAGATACTTTTATCTCGACTCTGAAATCCTGTCCTGCCACGGGAAAATTCTGGATTGCCTGTAGTGGGGGAATGGATTCCAGTGTTTTACTACATCTGTTTTATTCTAGTAAAAGTCAAGTCAATAAACCCATTGAAGTCATCTATGTTAACCATGGACTGTATAAAAATAGTGTTGATTGGGGAGATTTTTGTAAAGAACAATGCCAACGCTATGAAATACCATTTACTCAACTAGATATAAGTGAAAAATGTCCAAAAGGTATAAGTATTGAAGCATGGGCAAGAGAAAAACGTTATTCGCTTATAGCACAAACCATGAATAAAAATGATGTGCTTTTTACTGCCCATCATCAAGATGATCAGGTAGAAACATTCTTTCTTCAGGCTCTGAGAGGAGCAGGTCCACGTGGACTGGCTTCAATGCCAACAATTAAAAAAATTGCAAATGGTTTTCATGTTCGACCACTATTACACTACAAACGTAGTGAAATACAATGTTATGCAAATAATAATAGCCTTGTATGGCATGATGACAATAGTAATTCTGATACACGATATGATCGAAATTATTTAAGACATAAGATCCTTCCGGAAATTGAAGAAAGGTGGCCTGCTTATCGTGAAACGATTAGCAGGATGATCAACCATCAGAAAGAATATAAAACAGTGCTCGATGAAATTGCATATAGTGATATGAAACGTGCCCTGCATAATAATGTGAGTCTTAATCTTGATGTTATCCAAAAACTAAGTATTGAAAGACAAAAAAATCTTATTTTTATTTGGTTAGATGAAATGAATTTAGATTCTCCAGGATCAAAACACATGGAACATATAATTTCTGATCTAGTTTGTTCAACAAGTGATAAATTACCCTGTGTAAATTGGAAAGATATTGAAGTACGACGATATAAAAATCTTCTATATGCATCAAAAACAATGAATGAACATGATGTGAATATTGAATTAGACTGGAATATTCATAGTCCATTATCAATTTTAGATGAAACCTTAATTGCAAAACCAGAAAATGGAAAAGGTATTTCAAAGGCCAATACCATGAATGCGAAATTTGTAATTCGATATAGACAAGGAGGTGAAAAAATTCATCCTGATAATTATTCGCATTCAAAAACAGTGAAGCAATTATTTCAGGAGTGTGGTGTATTGCCCTGGCTAAGAGACAGAGTCCCTCTGGTTTATATCAACGAAAAACTAGCTGTCATACCCGGGTTCTGTATCGATAAAAGTTATTCTGCTGCTATAGATGAATCATCATGGGATATACAGTGGTCCGGATATGACAAGGTAATTCAGCAGTAATGGATAATATATTTTATCTTGCATATACGTGCCTTTCTGAATCAAATCTTGATAAGAAGCTGTTGAGTTAATCTTGGATGGCCATGTTGAAATTAAATCATCTATAGTAAAAGCAGAATCAATATTACCAGGGCGTCCACAGAAACCTGTTTTAGTAGACCCAAAAGATCTTTCCAGACGTAACATTCAAACTATTAAAGGTAAGGCAGCAATGATTCACTCTTTCGCGCATATTGAATTCAATGTTATAAGCCTTGCATGGGATTTAATCTGCCGTTTTCAGAATATGCCTGATGAATTTTATTTAGACTGGACGCGCGTGGTTGCAGAAGAGACAAAGCATTTCAAGTTATTACGTAGTAAATTAATAGATATTGGTTATGATTATGGAGAATTTCCGGCGCATGACGGACTTTGAAAATAGCTGAACAAACTGCACATGATATATTGTTACGTTTGGCGGTAGTCCCACGTATTATGGAGGTACGTGGTCTTGATGTAACACCAAATTTAATTAATCGATTACGCGAAATAAATGATGAAAAGACAATCAATATACTTGGGCTAATTCTTGAAGAAGAGATTGGTCATGTGAATTATGGAACAAAATGGTATCGTTACTTGTGCGAACAATTAAATCAGGATTCGGAAGAAAAGTTCAGGCAGATTGTTAAGGGATTCATACCTTAATAATAAAACAAAGAACATAATATTAAAGCGAGATTGATAGCTGGATTTAGCCAATCAGAACTGGATTATCTTGCTTCTATTTAACATAATAAAACCATGAATATTCTTAGAAAAAAAAATATAACACCACATATCAGCACACCAGAAATATCAATGAGTGAACGAGAAGAGAAAGTTTACGGTGAAGATAGATTATTTCTGCAAAAATTATTTGAAAAATGGTCGTGCAAGGATAAATGGTTGCTCTATGATGAAGGTATCCCATTATTATTTGGTATAGAGCCAGGTACTAACGAAACCCTGGATAATGATCTATTAAATAAAATAGAAGATTTATGGGTGCATGCACAAGTTTGTGTACAAAAAAAGCTGTTGTCTGTAGTTAGTACTGAGATACCAGAAGTGGAATGGGAAGTCAGACCTGTTGACCTGTATTGTTGGGCAACTGTTAGTCGAATATCAGTGCCTGCTGAATTTAATACATTAATGGCATTTGTTGTCCAGACTGTAAAATCCTCGGAAGTAAATCGGATCTCTGTTCAGAACGATGGATCACAGGATGTAATATATCAAAAACACAGGGAAATTGTCCTTGGCGCAGCTACATCATTATTAGTTAATGCTCCGGAGTTGTGTAAAAACAATAAAGGCCGAATTACAAGTAGTCGAATAACAAAACAAATAATTGAAAATAAAAATGAGTGGTTTGGTAATGAGAAACCGCTATTAGCAGAATCAGCCATGACGGATCTAATTAACGGATATATGAAATTAACCAGGCCAGTCATTTAACTCGTATGTTGGACGAGTTGGCGAGATGGCTGCTCTCGAGCAGCATAAGTGCATCCTTGCACACAATCACGCCGGGCTGGGGCGTTATGTGCGGCAGAATATATGCTCCTGCATGTTCTGCACTTCCGCTTTCCCTGGCGGTCGTGCTCGCGACTGACAAATTCGCCAGGAGCGAATTTGAACAGCAGAGCGAAGCAATGCTGGCCTTGAAAGGGTGGAGGGCAGGATGCCCGAAATAAATCATAGCCATAGCTCTGGTGGAGGGCGTATGTGCGTGCATAACGTGCCAGAACCAGTGAGGACTCGGCAAGTGATAGGCTGGGCACGAACGGTACTTTTTCAATAAAAGCTACATTCCTTGCAGGACAACACTATGGATCAATACTAAGCGCACTCATGCAAAATGCGGGTTAGAATACACATTATTATATTAGTGTGTGCTTGGAACCTTGGTTTTCTGCATTACAGTTGATTCTTCAAGCAAATAATCAGAGGTGAGCTGTGTAAAGCGCATAAAAACATCACCGAATTCAATAACATCACCTTCGTGTAATTCCGCCTTTCCAATTTTCTCGTTATTGATATAAACACCATTCATTGAATTCATATCAA
>CAYMPA010000017.1:3654-30267 GCA_964392105.1 uncultured Enterobacteriaceae bacterium | reverse complement strand
TATCTTTTTGAATGATGTGGTATACTCGTTTCAGGTCGACGACTTCATATTCATGGACAACCAGATTCCGAAACCCTACCGCAGCAACCATTTTCTCAGTCAAGTTTAAATCCAGATACCCGTTATCTTGCAGCATATAAAACATTTCGTTGGTGCTGCTTGCAACACCCATTTCCTGATCACTTACTATATGCGCGGCGATATCGATACAGTTTTGTATAGCCATCTGAAGATTAAATAAAATAATTTCCTGCCGATCAAGATCGTCAAGGAATTGCTCCGGAACTTCGGGAGTTTTTTTTTGAATCCTCTTTAGGCACGTTTCAACCTTACTGGCTTTGGAAAGGATCAAATTTCTATCAATCATTTCGGAGTTCCTAACATTCTTGAAAGAAATGCTTTTTCCATAGGTTTTATGTAAAAACCGAAATCCGAGATCATAGAGAAGCTTGTTGTTTTGAAATGGGACAGGAGACGAGAATTTTGTTGAAATATGCATTTTCCCCGCTTAAAAATCTGAGACAGGATCATTTCTCCCGCTGTATTCATGATGAGGATATGAAAATCTTTTCTTAAGAGCCTTCCCAAATCGACGGTATAGATGGTCGTCAATTCGCTTTTTTGGGGCAACGATTCATAGTTCAATAAAACCCCCAAATCAATATCGCTGAAGGATTGTTCTCGACCCTGTGCAAAAGATCCAAAGAGGTATGCGGCACCGACTTCGGGACGGCTTTTGAAATAGGATGCGATAGGATCCGCTATGGAACGGTTGTGCAATAGCATATGTTTTCTATATACGGACGTTCGTTTCTTTTTGTATTCTTCCATTTTCGTGCTACTCGGCGTTCAGGGCCTTTAGAATCTTTTTCGCTAAAGGCTCCTTATAACCTCCTTTTGGCGAGGAGCCGCTTCAATGGCTCCCGTTTTCGGGTTTATCCACAGAGAATGGGGGCTACCTTCCCGCTTAAGATAGCAGCCGGCAATCCGGAGCTTTCGTTCCAAATCGGTTCTTTTCATCAGATTGCAATCGTTTCCTGAATCGCATCATCGGGAATGAAAGGCGAAATCTGGGGTCTGTACCTTTTAATGATTTTAAGCGAACCATCGGTACTTGTACCATTAATAACAATGTATTCGAGTTCAATATCACCTGCTTTTTGGGAAACAACATTTTGAATCGACTCTTCGAGAAACCGCTCGCCATTGCGATTTGCTGTAATAATGGAAAATTTCACGCTGTTTTTTCCCCATTATAGGTCATAGCCTCTTCAATTGCCTGGATATCAAGCCGGTCCTGCGGGCGGTTTGAGAGCTTTTTCATCTTTATGAGATTTTCAGGTTTCGCAACCGGGATCTCAATATTATCAATTTTAAACTTGATAACATCTGCTACCGTTTCTCTATATGTTTTATTGTTTGCAAGAATCAAATCGACAATCACAAGGCCCCTATTGTCTGTAAAAGTATCCCTGATAACGATTCTCCAAATTGTTGCATATTTGAAATGCATCAAATCATGCTCTTGAATGATTTCAAAATCACGTCTTAAAAGGTGGCCCATTGCCTCCTTATTGTCCTTGTCAATTCGGACCAGCAAATCGACATCTTCTGTAGCCCGAGGTTTTGCGAGAATTCCAACGGCAAGCCCACCCACAAGACAAAACTGGATATCTGCTTCCCTGAAAAATAAACAGAGGCGCTTTAATGTTTCAATAAGGCTTTTTGCAATCTCCATTGCCTCTTTTTCCTGGAAAGGATCCCCTGAAAAATTATATTATTTATATCTTTCTGAGAAGCTTGGGGGTGAATTTTCTTCAAATATGCCTCTTCCAAATTGAAGCATATATCGATGAGTTCAAGTGATTTAGAAAAATTTTTTTGATACCGATCCATTATGTTCCGACTATTCACAGGTACCATTGCAAAACCCTGCTTTTTTTCCAATTGAGCGCTATTGTTGCGCCTAACGGCTTGAGGACATCACACTAACCTGTCTGCGCCAGGTTCAAATTCCTCTTGACACTGGTCGTTTTTAGTTCGGTGTTCGCAGTTGGCTTCCAACAATTTTATTCTTTCTCAGAACGCCATTTGTGTGACCGATAAATTATCTCTTCTGATGCTGTTTTGCACTTGTGAGCAGCATTCAGGGCCGAAACAGCTGATTCTTCATCAAATATGTCCCATGGAAGTTTGTATGATTCTTCATCCCCATAATCGGTCATAAAATGTTCTTCTAATCCCAACAATAAAAAATCCGGTAAAATATCTTTAATCAGTTCTCGAATATGTACCGGGATTTCTGGGTTGCGAATTAGCTCAGCCAAGTGTTTCGCCGGCTCGTGGGTTTTAGGTGATACGCCAAAAAGCATCAAGATGGCTTTACCGGCATTTTCTACAACCAACTGTGCGTTATCAACACAAGAACGCCATCGTTTTAATTTTAGATCCTCTTCTGCTTCTCCCAAAAAGCCTTTTGCAAGACTCAAACGGTATTTAACGTCATCGATGGAGTTCACGGAAACCCTCCCACGTCATTTCCCACTCCTTAGCCGGGATTTTATCAAATTGCCAACGCCATTCCAGCCCGACCCTTTTTCTTTTCAATCCAGACTGAATCAAGGCATTCATTGCTTTTTTGCGGTATGGTTCAAAATATCTGTCCCCATAAAGACAGATGCCATCGACACAAACTTCTAAAAGCAGCGGGGTCAAGTTAGAATCTACTTCTCCAGGAGTCTTTGCGATTGTATTGGTCTTGATCGGAATTTCCCAAATTGCCCTTCGGATTTCCTTTTGTCGTTTGAGCGGATCATAAGGAAGGTTTTTGATAATAAGAAAAATATCATGATCTTTATGTTCCGCAGTTTTTCCTCTGGCACGCGAGCCAAAAAGGATTACCGTTTTTAGGCGATTGCCAAAAGTTTTCTCTAATTGTCGAATCATTTGGTTATAGATTGTTTTTCTTTCAGCGTTCTTCATTCCGCATTGTCCGTTCAATGTTGATCTGGTTGTTTGTTGGCTTCATCGATTTGGTTGATTTCGTTGATCTCGTGGATTTCGATGGTCTCTTCTATCATCTTCCGATTGAATCAACCTTTCAGGATACCCTATTTTTCATCAAATATGTTTCTTTGAAGTTTGTATAAAGTATCAAAACGACTTTACCGGAACGAGCTTGTGCTCTTCGTGGTAAACATCTTTCCGTTCTTAAGGTCTGGAGTTTCCTCGTTTTGTGGCGTTTTTTTTACTTTGCCGAACATCTCGCTGGAGGCTGCGAAGTAAAAATTCACGGAATTTTCCTTACATTTAGCACGGCAGCAGCGACCCCCAAGTCACGTTTATCATCTGAAATTCCAAATATTTTGGGGTTCCATGTTCTGCTAACTTGAAAAGTTAAAGTCTTTGATTCTTTAAGAGTGTTAGAACTTATTAATATATTTTTCCATTTATTATCTTCAAACATCACCTCGCGTATTAAAACTCCTTTGTTTAGGATTTTAACTATTACTGGATCTTTTAAAATATCCGGATGAGCGCATCTCATAAAAATCTTCAATCCTTTTTCTTTAATTTTATCTAACTCAATATTATCTTTGGTTTGCAAATCGCCGACAGAATAATTTCTCAAATTCAAAGTCGCACGCATACCTGTCCAACGATATTTTGTTGGAACTCCCATCGGCCACTCTAATATTTGTCCAGTTTTAAATGATTCCCATTTGTAAAATCCTACTCCATCTTTTGGCATCTCCTCTAAAAATATTACTTCACTTATAGCAATACCGAGTTCGCGGTTATCTTTGCTGAGCCCGATACGAGAAGGATTAAAGGTTTTATTAACGACGGTTTTAATACTAATTTTCTTGCCTTTAATAAAAGGCAAATAGAAATACAATTTCTTTACAACGGGAGATAAAATATGAGCTTGTTCCAAAAGTTGGTCATTCACAAAAATATTATATCTTAGTCCTTTTTTATCAATATTATGGGGGAACGCAACTAATTCAAAGTAAATTATATCACTTTGAGCGAACTCATAAAATCTTGATTCCCGCATTGTCCATCGGAATTTTTTTTCTTTCCAGTTTTCATATGCGTAAACCCCATATTCATGTTCAAATGAAAATGCATGCGAAATAAAAACATTAGAGACATATCCGCCTATTATCACAACAGATAAAAAACCAAGCAATAGTTTTGAATGAAGCTCCCACCAATGAAACATTGAATCTTTAATATAATAATTGTAGGATATAGTAACTACGGCAATAATAGACCAAAACAAATACTGTTGATTTGATAAAAGAAGTGGGTGGCCGGTAATCATAGTTATGAGATAGGCGCTTAAGCCGTATAAAGTGCCGTTAATTATTCTTTTATTCCCCATTTTCGCTTTTACGGTTCTTAATCCAGCTTTAAATGAATAAAATATAATACCAATAAAAACTATAAGTGCTGGAATACCCAAATCAGCACAGATTTGAAGATAATAATTATGTGCATTCTCTTTAGCTTTCCATCTCTTTCGCAACTTATGCATCCAAGTTTTATCTTCTGGATCCAAATAGGCAGGGAACAACTCAAAAAAGGTTCCAATACCACTGCCCGTTATGGGATAATCTTGTATTATTCTCAAAGATGTTTTCCATCGAACTAGTCTGCCTAAAATTGTTTTATCCTTAAGATAATTATTAATTAATACCAAACGTCCAAGCCTTTTAACATAAGGACTTTTAGATTGAAGAAATGTGTTAGGAAATAAATTAATAGTTAATAGACATGCAATAGTAAGGCATATAAATAACATTTTCATTTTCATCGAAAGTCGTATTAGTATATAAAATAAAAATATTACAAATGTTGCTAACCAGGTGGCTCTTGAAAATGACAAAATAATCATTATGAAAAAGATCAAAACAAACAATATATTCAGTAAGCGGTATTTTCCACTCACAAAATTAAGAAAAACAAAAAAGATAAATGTTATATAGCTTCCATAGGAATGAATATCATCGAATGGTGAATAGATACTAATAATTGAACTTTTCTGGGCCGGTATATGAAAAATAAGCTGTAATAGAGAAAAGAATATAATGACCAAAGCTTGTAAATAGAAAATTAAAATGATTCTATTTAAAAATTTCTGATCATCATCAGCTTCTAACACTATTACGCGATAAAAAAACAATCCTTGAAGCAAAAGGTAAGCTCCATTAAAAGATTGGGACAATAGATTATTTTGTACATTTCTTGAAAATAACCAAATATTAGGCGGGTAATGATAAAGTAACATTGCTAATGAAAGCAAAATAATTCCAGACAGGAAATCAACAAGATTTTCTATTCCTGTTTTGGATTTGATGATTTCCCTTTTCTGCAAAAGAAATTTAGGAAGCCATGACAAAAATATGCTTGCAAATCCGATGCTCAGGATAGGCCCAGAACTCAAGAAACCAATCATTTGTAAACCACTAACGATTGGAACACAAAATATAAAAATATATAAACTCCATGTAACATTCCAGATGGTTAGAAAACCAATCACTATCACGATTGCAGAAGTTGAAATTGATAGTATAGGAGAAGAGTCATATAGATATAATAAAATTAGACGGAGAGATAAAAAATAGAAGGCGATAAAGATACAGTATCTAACACCATATAGGATTCTCCCATTAAATCCATATTTGATACTTCTTTGTAAATTAACCATCTGTTTTATTAAAACTCTGTACAAGCCTGCCAACACTCTAAAACCGCGACGCTCTTGAAACCATTCCACTTATAAGAAATCACTAATAACCAATAACGAATATCAGGTAACTAATAACGATTACCCTCAAATCCCTCACTTACCCTTTCCCCAAAACACCATTTTAAGGGTCTTTAACATGATCGGCAAATCCATTAAGAAGGACATGTTCTGTATATAAAACAACTCATACTGGAATTTTTCCAATTGCCCTTCGACTGATCCCGCATAATCATGATTTACCTGAGCCCACCCGGTCAGGCCAGGTTTCACACTAAAACGCAATCCATAAAACGGGATCATCTCTGCAAGCCTGTTCGCAAAATGCTCCCGTATGGGCCTGGGTCCCACAAAGCTCATATCCCCTTTCAACACATTCCAAAACTGAGGCAGTTCATCTAAACGGGATTTTCGAAGAACACGCCCAATTCGTGTAATACGGTAATCATTTTCTTTAGACCAAATCGGTCCACTTTTATGTTCGGCATTTTCAACCATAGTTCTAAACTTAGCACATTTGAAAGCCTTTCTTCCAATACCCAAGCGCTCCTGGACAAAAAATACGCTTCCCTTACTGTCCAGTTTTATCGCAACAGCTATCATCCCAAAAAGGGGCGAAGTGATAACCAATAGCGCCGAGGCTGAGAGGATATCAAACATCCGCTTGGCCCTAACATATGGGATACTCAGCTCACCTCGGAGTCCATCGCTGGCCAGAAGCCATCGGCCGTCTATGTAAGACAATGGAACCTTGCCAGTCAGATTCTTGTATAATGTGGGGAGATCATAAACCGTCTTGTCCTGATATTTCAGTTGCAGGATGAGGCGAATTTCATTATCGCTGAAAGCGCCGGAGGCCGAATCAAAGGCCAGGGCGTCAAAATCAGCAGATCCCAACAAATCAAGAACAGTTTCATGCTTAGCCAATGATAAAGGGAAGGAACATCCGTCAGTGGATGCACTATTCGATACACAAAGACTGCTTATCTCAAAACCACTGTTCGCTATACGGGCCAACTCCTCAATAAAAGAAGATACAATCTGCCCCTCTCCTACCACTGCTAAACGACTTACCCCTGTCCTTCGGGATACAACCCTTGCAAATAGCAACCTCCACAAAATCATGCAAACCGAAACCACCACAAGGTGAATCAGAAGTACCTGACGTCCGAAAACGTATTTGGGTAGGAAAAAGAAAACACCGCTGATAATTAAGCCGGCTAACCATACACTCAAAACAACCATGACAGAAGAACGAATCGTATTGACTATCCGGCTTAAATTGTACTGATCCAGCAAATAAAGCGTGAACAGATGGCTGAAAATAACTAATATCTGCCAAGGGTTAACTTTTGACAATACATTATAAAAGGTGGGATTCTTTTGATTGATATAGAGCCGAATTGCATAACTGACAAAAACTGCAAATGAGATCACCATTATATCACATAAGAATAAAGCATATTGCCGCTTCTTGGTATAGCTGAAAAGATAATCCTTCATAGCAAATGTCTCACACGACCCCAGTCCCCACTAACAAATCCATCGGTAAGGTTACCCGATAGTTGTTGATCCAGTATTAAAGACTGCCTTTCATTTATGCCGTCTCCAATGAGTTGCTATAGATTTTCGATCAATTTTTCCACGATCCGTTGGGACGTTTTTCCATCACCGATAGGGTTCTCCCAGGTAGTGGGGCGTTGAAGCATTTCTTTAACGGCTCTAACCACATTCTCGGCCATTGTCCCGGCCACCATATTGGCCCCCACGGCCGTGGTCTCGGGGCGTTCCGTATTTTCCCGCAGAGTCACGCAAGGAACTCGCAATTCACAGGCCTCTTCCTGAATACCACCGGAATCGGTTAAGACAACCTCGCAATGCCGTAGCAATTTTAAGAAATCAATGTATCCAACGGGAGGAATAATCTGCAGATTGGGGATAGATGCCATTTTTTCGTAATATTTTTTATGTCTCAAGCGTTTTTCGGTACGGGGATGAATGGGGAAAATCAACGGCAGGTCACCAAAGTGATGGGATACTGCTTCGATACTTCCTACGATTTTTTCCAGAGTCTCATCGTTATCCAGGTTCTCTTCCCGATGCACTGTGAGAAGACTATAGCCCCTACTTTTCAAAGAGAGCTGGTTTAATATGGTGGATTTGGCTTCCGCGATTTCTTTGTTCCGGATCACGGCGTCCACGATGGAATTGCCCACCACATAGATTTCTCCTCTTACATGATCTTCTACCAGGTTTTTTCTGGTCTCCGCCGTGGGCGTAAAAAGAAGCTCAGAAATATGATCAATCATGACCCGGTTGTGCTCCTCGGGCATGCTCCAATCATGACTCCTTAAACCCGCTTCCATGTGGGCCAACTTAATACCCAGTTTACGGGTGGCAATGGCGGCAGCAAGGTTGGTGTTAGCGTCGCCCCCCACGATCACAATCCCGGGCTTCGCTTCGAGCAGCGCCTGTTCGACACCGGTTATCATTAAGGCTGTCTGGGCCCCGTGGTACGTTTCTTTGGATACTCCCTCGTTGTAAAACCGGGGAGCGGGCAAATCCAGATCCTCAAAAAATGTCTTATCCATATTATACGAATAATGCTGACCCGTATGGACAATAAAAAACCGGTGCCCCACCTCCTGAAGCGTCTGGATCACCGGGCTGAATTTAATGATGCCGGGACGGGTCCCCACTACAACCGCAATCTCATTGGTGAGATCGCTCGAATTCAGTATTTTCTGCATCTTTTCTCATGGCTGGTTTCATTTTTTGAGATAATTCCGCCAAAAAGCTTCGCATATTTTTCGGCCATTTTCCTTCGGTTGAAGTTCTCAACGATGTATTTTCGACCCGCGTTTCCCTGCAATTCCAGTTTCCGGGGGTTTATTACGTAATCCTCAATGACAGCCGCAAGCTCCTCGGGGTTATCACCATCAAAAAGGGCGCCTGAACGAGATTCCCGGGTAATCAGCCCGGCTTCCTCGCCATTGCAAACCAACACTGGCGTTCCCAGCGCAAGGGACTCAAAGAATTTCAGAGCTAAGCATAAATCACCGACGTCCCTTTTAAGGGGAATAATGGTTAAATCACAGTCACGCACCACCGCCATTGCCTGTTTATGGGGAAGAACATCAAAAATATGGATGTTGGGTAAGGAAAGACGGTTGACCTCCTCGATAAATCCATTTTTGAGTTTGCCGTCTCCCACGAAGAAATATGCCACAGGTTTTTCCTTAAGCAAATCAGCGGCTTTAATCACCACATCAAAATCATACGATACGCTCAGGTTCCCCACAAAACCAATGGAAAACATCCCGTCCATTTTCCCCGCAATATGAGGCACCACCCCATCGGGAATATCCGCGATGTCCTCCGTCTCAATGCCATTAAAAATGGGAACGGGCTTCTCCTCCAGCTCATAACGCTTCGCCATGACCTGGCTCATTTTTTTACCGATGACCACCACCTTGTCCGAGTGATGAAGCATCTTCTTCTCGACTTTCTCCAGTATTCTAAAGTAAATTCCGAGTTTTTGGACGTTTTGCCCAAGGGTTTGCAGCCAGGGGTCCCGCAATTCATATACCAGGGGAATATGTCTAGTTTTGGCAATCAAAAACGCGACAAAACCAGCGAAATAAGGCGCACTGCCAACAATCACATTGGGTTTTTTTTGGAAAAGACACACCTGGGCCATAACAACGTAAAATACCGAACTTAAAAACCGCCAGATAACAGATGACTTTTTCCCTGCTGCAAGGGTTAATAACCGGATAACGTTCACGCCCTCCACAATTTCTTTTCTTAGAAACCGATTCTTATAACCCTCATATATTTTCCCTTGAGGCGAGTTGGGGAAATTAGTCACAACCGTCACCTCATGCCCCATCTTCACCCAATTCGCTGCATGGTAAAAGGCTCTCTGAGAAGCCGCGCCGGTCTCGGGCGGGAAAAACTGCGATAACAAGAAAATTTTCACTGCCGGCGCCGTGTCTTGACTTTTTTATCCCCACTCATCTTACTAAACTCTATAACCTCACCCAGGACCCTTAAATTAGCATCCTGGTTATAGCGCTTCAAAATGGCATCCCGTGCCCTTTTTCCCATTTCAACAAGCCGCGCCGGGTCGCTGAACATAGAAATCAACGCATCGGCGATGACTTGAGGTTCCCTCGAAGGGTAAATTACTCCGCATCTTTCCTTTTCAACAATTCGCACCACGGGCTTTCGCGCACTGCTGATAACAGGCAAACCCGCGGCCATGTACTCGAATAACTTGCCCGGAAGCGTTTGATGCGCCTGCCGGTTAAGCAAATACGCACATACTCCAATATCACCGTCGGCCAGGGAACGGGCCACTTCCTGCGACGGCAACATGTGGATAAACTCCACCTGTTTTTCTATTTTCAACTCACAGGTAAGACGCTTCAATTCGCCGGCATAAGGCCCCTTCCCAATGATGCGCAAAACAACCGGGCTACCCTGGGAAACCAGGATTTTGACTGCGCGTAGTACATCCTGCAACCCTCGGTTTTCCTTGATATAACCGGTGTGAATTAGTCTTAAAGGCTGGTTGACAGGACGTTGGATCTTCAGAAGAAAGGCCTCCCCCGCTTGTTGGAGAAATAATAGGCTGGGAAAATTACCCAGAGTGCCGACTTTGGCCTTATCCACACTGTAGTTCTGGGTGACCCATCTCCCCAACTCGTCGGAAACAGTGAAAATATAGTTGAATTTAGGGCACGCGATGGCTTCGTATAAACGAATCAATCCCGCAGGGCGAAATAATTTCTGATACCACTTTTTACGGCTCCCGGCAGCGTACATGGCCACCATGTTCTCCCGCATATCAAGAAACAAGGGAATACCGAGCTTCCGGCCAGCCACCTGCGCCTCCAATGAAAGTGGGGTTTCCCGCAAAAATATCCCATCCCACTGGTATTTTTTCCCCAATTGGACCAGCCACCAAGTCCAAAACCGGTTAAAAGGAATGGGTACATTGAGAAAATACTTAAACGTGCCACCCCCGCCAGGAACCCTAACCACCGGTGTACCGTTAAACTCGGTAATGTCCGGAGCCGATTTCCGCGCACGATATACGATAAAAGCCTTATGCCCCAATTGACGTAGCGCCTGCGCCAACTGGTCCAGGCCCCTGTTCCGCGGTTCGGTTCCATAATAAATCAAGCCAAAACGCATTGCTTCCTTGAACTTGAATAAAAATCAGCATTTTTCAAAAGTCTCGTAATCACGTTCCTATATCTCGAATTCATTCTCCCGGCGGTCCGCCCGTCCCACGTCCTCAGAACGATATTCGGATTCGTAAATTCGTAAATGCTTCTCACGGGTTTTCTCTAAGCACGGACTCGAACACCTCGCGCGCCTTATTCCATACAACGTCTAAACCATGCTCTCGTTCAACGTATTTTCGGGCCGCTGATGTTAGGGATCGGAACAAATCCTTATTTTCGATCAGACATTTTACATTATCAACGATTCCGTTTACATCTCCCGGTTCGAATAAAAGCCCGCGTTGATCATCGCCGAGAATTGCATGTTTTCGCCGATATCCGATGCGACGACGACCAGTCCGGCCGCCATGGCGTCGAGTATCACATTCGACAGACCCTCTGAATAGGAGGGCAAAAGGAGAGCATCCGCGTCTCGATAAACTCGAGGAGTCTGTTCGTTTAAAACGTATTCCGGAAAGCGGACTCTATCGGTATGACCGAGACGCTTAAACAACGGCATTCGCATTTTTCCACCCCCACAAAGTATTGTTTGGAGCTAAGGGAAATATTAAGGTTTTAATGTGACTCATCGATCTGTTTTATATCCGTTAGATCTTTATACCACCTTCTTAACCTAGAAAATGAAAATTCGTCGTACATACGATCTGCGGCCCGCTTCATTACTTCTTCAACAGGGCCTCCTGAAATTAAAATATCCTCCACCGCGGATGCGATTTTCTCGGGCGAAGGAAAAGAGAAAAGAACCCCCGCGTCCCTCACAAGCCTCGGGATTGCACCGATTCCGGTGGCGACGACGGGGCAACCGCATGACAACGCTTCGATAACCACGTTTCCAAAGGCTTCCGACTTTGTTGGAAGCACTAGGCACGCCGCCTCCCGGTATAAGCTCGCCAGTTTTTCAGGTGGCTGAAAACCAAGGTATTTTATACGATTTAAGAACTCGGATTTCAAATAACCGGATTTAAGCTGCATGGGGCCAACGATCACTAGTTCTAATTCATCATGACGTTGCGCTAAAACATAAAACGCCTCCAACAGCTCCGGGATCCCTTTGCGTTCCTTTACTCTGCCGACGAATAAGAGACTTTTTTTTCTTTTTTTGTGCTCTGGGAAATAGATTTTATCATCAAACCCGGGGGGAAGGATAATATGCCGTTTTTTTTTCGGCGGCAGATAATCAAGCTGGTTTTTATCGATATAAGCCACGATGTCGGCGCTCGATATTGATATCCACTGCAAGTATTTCAACAGAAATTTGTAGATGTTTCTAAACCCGGTGGCTTTGGTCACAAGATTCAAGGGGTCGCCGGCAATCCGCGCGATCACACGTCCTCCGAATGGACGAACAAATATACTCAGCGGAAACATTAAATAATGTTCCCATATGTTCATGAAACTCACGGGGGCTCTTTCGCGCGCCAGATTCACCGACGTGCGAATCAAGGAGGGAGTGTTGAGAACAAACTGGATCCAGCGATTATCCTGGCTACACCCTTTATAGCGTATTGCTTTAACACGTCCCACATCAAAATTGTCCTCGGATATTTTACCGTTGTAAAGAGCCACAATATTGAGAAAATCGCCACAAATCGCATCTAACCGTTTCAGCGGCAACTGATAGAAAGGAACCTGAGATTTTTGTATCCTAGAAAAAAAAACTACAGCGAGAGTTGGTTTCATTTCGGCCGTCCGACTTTGGCTTACTGGATATGACATTCAGATCTCCACCTTTTTCAACCTGAATTCGGAAAGTCTGCATCTGACAGATTTTCGAATATTCATTAAATGCATAATAGCCCTCGAACCTGGTGACGTAGAAGATGCGCCGAATTGAAAAACGTTTTCAGTCATGCTATGTTCCATCCAATATCTGTTATTTTATATCTGAAAACGTAGTTTCTAAGTAGCAGTTTAAAACCAATTCGATCTCACGTTGTGACACCAATCAGTCAAATCACTCAGTCAATGTGATACTATGATTTACGGTAATCTGACAACTTTTTAAATGAACGACATTGTAACTTCCGACATCGTATAACTTGGATAATTGCTTAACCGTTCACATAATTTTTCAAACGTGCGCATCTCGTCTGAGGCCATCATACAGCAAGGGTGGAATAATAAAACAGCGTGCTCTCCGCGGGAGATCAACGACGACACCATTTTATCAACGGCTTCTATATATTCTTCACCGTTGAATATCACATCAGGAAACCGGTTGTATTTCAGCTTTCTGTGGCCAGCTAAAACCTTGGTGACATCACCATGTTCCATGTGTTCAGCGTCGGGCCAGACATTGATTCCCATACTGAGGAGGTTGCCCGCACCTGTATCGATCATTCTTATAGACACATCCGGGCCAACCTCATTGCTCACGGTGCGAATTCCACAACCAACTATAATTTTATTTGTATGCCGGTCGTTGCGATAGGCGTGATTCCGCCATGATCGAATGGTTTTTCCGATAGCACTGCGAGCCACCCTTACGGTAAGATTCGTATCCACTTTTTGAAGGAAAGGAGGGCCGTTGGGGCTACCGGTTATATATTTCCATATTCTATAAATTATCCTGGGTTCATAGGCAGAATAAGTGTGTCCACCTATCTCGATGCTCGGTTTGCTATCCAGGAGGCGGCATGTTTCAGGAGCCTGCACAAAGCACTTTCCCGTCAACAAGATGGTAGCCACCAGACCGTTGCGTATAAGAATGTTCGAATAATCCACTGCCAATTCTATTTCAGAATCGTCAAGATAGCGCTGAATGGTGGAGCTATGTCGCTGATGATGAACATCACCGGTAATAATGACTCCAGGTTCGATGGTCGCAAACATTTAGAACGATCTCAGTATAATGAACTCTCACTGGAGTGGAGCTCCGAGGTATCACGTCGGCTTCATTTCATTTCGCCGATAGTAAGGATTTTTTGTTTCGTTATATGACCCGTAGCAGAGCTGCGAGAAATTCTTTTGATTAAAAAAGTTTACGTGTGGCTCATATAATCTATTCGTGAAAATTTCATGTCACCGGTTTTTATATTCGATCTTTCACACCGGGAATGCATCAAGTTTCCCGTGTCAAGACATAATTCACTCGGGTTTTCGGAAAAAAATTCGTCCCCACACAGGGAAACACCTCCACCCGCCATCCCCTGGTTTCTGCATGCTTTTTGAAATCGGCGACGGGGAGGTAAAAAGTCGGCAATTTTTTTTTAAACCTCGGTCCTTGAGATGAGCATCCTCCATGTCGAAATTTCCAGAGAGTTAATTTCCTGAAAATTTTTCGAAGCAGCTTTTTAGAAATCACTGGGAATGAGCGTAGATACGCCATTTCATCCCTGAAGGGGCATTCTCCGATCCATACTTTGGAATTGGGCGTTGTCACCCGCCAGAATTCATGAAGAGTCGATCTGAATGAATTAAAATCAGGCAAAGTGGGAAAAACGCCAATGCAGACAATCCTGTCACAGTCATTAATATCCATGGGCAAAGCATCAGATCTTCCCTCTTTTATGGTCGCGTTGGTAAACTCTGCGAATTTTTCTCTCAACCGTTTCACGACGGTGGGGGCGGGGTCAACTCCGATATACTCGACGCTCTTCCGAGGAAGCTGAGAAAACAACCATCCATTTCCGGGTCCGACATCAAGAACCCTGCTATTTTCCGAAAAATCAAAACGCGCCATCAGGTCTTTTTTTACTAAATCAGTATCAATAATACTTCTGCAATTAATCTTACTGTCATCGTCCGTTTCCCTAGCGATAATTTCGTGCATTTCTACATAATCCTCGGGATCATATGCTATCATCAGTCGTTTCCTGTAAACCGTCGTAGACGCAAAAACTGTGTGAACATTCCATCCGCATCCTTGTTAGCGTTGTTCCGGCCTCAATATTATTTTTTCCCATGGGCTCGGGGAATCTCCATTTTTTTCACGCGAATTCCGCCGCCTGAAAAACCCGGAAATTGGGTATTGAAGATTTTTTTCAAAATCAATTAGACTTGTTCGGTTGAAATAATTAGACTTATTCAACAGGTTATCAGGGCAGCGCCCGATAAGGATTCGCGTACAAATAAATTTTAATTCCAGGTGCCCGGGTTTATCTTGAAGACTATAGAGTATCAGGCTTTCTTATGCGATTGTTTATATCTTCTGATAATTCTCCGTGCCAAAGACAGGGTTTTAAACAGCGCCGGTCTTTTTATTTTAACCCACCATGGAGCAAAACATGGCTCCCCGCCCCAGTTGACTTTATATTTGAAAAGTTCGTTGCCGCCGTCCGCAAGCGTGCTTCCCATATCGTAGCAACGAAAACCATTCTCAACGCCCCATTTCACTGAAAAACTATGTAGCGCGGCGCCGGCCAGCTTCTTTTTTCCCTCGTTAGATGAAACGCTATGCGTAAATAGAATCCGTAATCGCGTTCTATCAAGGAGATGAAGCCTGGCGGCAATCATCCTTCCCTCTGAAAAAGCCCCCGCCAGCCTGGCGTCATTGCCATAAATTTCGGCAATATGCTTGAAAAAATCCAGTTCCATAGTAGCGGTCGATCCAATGGAATTCATCTTTTCAGTATATAATTTGTAAAACGAATTTAAATCTGAGTCCAATAATGGAGAGTCGTCGATATCTATAGCGTGCTTCTCCGCTCTTTTGATATCCCGTCGATTAGCCCCGGTGATTTTTTTCAGCGCCGTATCAAAACCTTGGCCAAGGTCGATGACCGGTAGACAGTCCGTAAGCTTCGGTCGATAGCCCAGCCTCGATAATACGTTCGACAACCCCACCGCTTCAGGGCCGAAAACTCTGATTGTATGACGCACTGAATTGTTTTTCTCCTCAATAGGGGCCAACAAATTCAGTATCAGTTTTTCAGAGTAGCTGCCGAAAACAGGGCCGCCGTACCCCTTTGGAAGCGATTCTGTTTCCCAGATATTCCAGCCTCTCGATCTTTTGAAATTCGGGAACACACCGGTAATATTCCCATCTTTCATCAGGGTGATATGATAAGGCTCTAAATCTTCGCGCGTTTCCAGCAGTCTCAACCATGATGATTCCTGAAATAGATTGGAAAATTTATGAGATCTGACGAATCGATCCCACTTTTCGGTGTCTGGAAGTAAGCCAGTGTGATATTTTATCTTCATGTACTATAAGCCCCGGTGACATTTTTAATGTGGTTGATGCAACTCCTTATGATTTCGAGATCCTGCCTGGAAAAGCCGACGATTTTCCATAACACTAAAAACGCGACCAACATACATACGAACAGTTCCAAGGCAATAAAATAAAGAGAGGATCGCGCAATTGAATTCATTATGAAAAGCGCGACGATCATGCATGCTCCAGCGGTCCCCAGAAAAAAAATCAATCTTTTGGTGAATGGGTGAATGCCCGTTTCATGATACAGCAGGAATAATCTTGTGAGTCGTACATTTACCTGAGTGATTGTCATAGCTGTCGCTGCGCCAAGCAATCCATACCTGGGGACAAGCAGGATGTTCAGCGCGACCGCACTCACGATCATCACCGATCGAATAATCAAAACAAACCGGGACAACTCAAGGGCGAGAATCATGGCAGGCAAAGGGCCTTCCAGGCATACGGTCATGTATCCCAATGTCAAAATCTGCATCGCTGTCGCCGCAGGGATAAATTCTTTACCGGAAACAATTTCAATAAACGCGGATGCCCGCACGATCAATATCAGCGCGATGGGTAGAACAATATAAGCGCACCAACAAACCGAGACCTTGTATAATGAGGCCAACTCTTCTCTTTTCCCTTTCCCCGTCAATGTCGAAGCAATTGGCAGAAAGACTTCATTCAGTACATAATTGAAAAGTATGAAAATAGCGCTGTTGATAATAGCGATGCTATACAGCCCCAGCTCTTTGGAGGAGAGAAAAAAGCCGACGGACAAAATGTCGAATCTCCTGGACACATTCAACATAATACCTGAAATTGTAAGGGGCCACGAGTAGGAAATCATTTTTCCAACGGCCGATCTCCAGGTTAGCGTGGCCGCCTGGCTGGAAATCCGGGGTTTCCCCGCCGTCCTAAAAAAATAGATAACCCCCAGGACCCCGGGCAAAGAGACACTCAGCAAATAAACGCCCACGAGCCCTTCCAGAGACTGAACGGTGAAAATAATAACTACAATACCGAGAATTCGACCGCCCTTGCAGAAAATCTCCCGTATCCAGATGACCATTTTTCGTTTGTGCATGGCCAATAAGTGGTTGAAATAAAAATGGAACACAGCGGCGGTCGGCAGCGCAACGGCCACCCAGAGGAAGTATTTCTGTAAATTCGTGGCGTTAAACGCATCCGCGATGACGTTGCTCCCATCGAAAAACAGCAACCAGAATGAAACACAAAATGAGACGAACATTGACGTGGCGAGGGAAATCACCAGTATTCGACGAACGGCCTCGGGGTCGTCCTGGTCCGTGTATTGCCGTCCAAAGTGCATTGTTCCCGCAGTGAGCTCCATTACGCACATGCCCGTCAGTATTACAAAAATCGAGAAAACCAGGGTTAAATTGCCCAGCATCTCCGGCCCGAGCCAGCGACTCACCATTATACGGGAGATGTATTCGGATCCTTTTCCCAGAATCGCGCCCGACCCTATCAGAATCACCCCTGAAAATAATTTCCCCGCGCTTTTCATTTATAGATTTTACCGTTCTGAACGACAGTATAGTTTTCATACGTTTTTCCATTTTCCAATGCCGCGATAGTCTTTACGGAATCTTTATCCAAACCGAGGAACGGTTTTAAAAAATTTACGGCATATCGTTTCAAACTAACGGTATTTTTCTTGCTCAATTCTTTTAAGTAGTAAACGGCATTGGTCGAAATAAGTGTTTTAAAGCTCGATGCCGGTTTCAGGAGGATCGGTTTATAAATTTTTAACTCTCCATTTCCAAACGTTTTCACCAACCGGAAATTTTCATTATTATTAAAATACAAAGTCAGATAGTTTCGCCGTTTACCAACGAGGATATATTCAATTTTCTTCTCCTCAATGCTCGACAATAGATCTTTTTCACGCAACGCGATCAAATAATTCTTCCAGTCATCGTATCTCCCCCTTGAAGACAAAAATATCACGTTGTTATCTTCGTCCTTCCATGCGCTTTTTTTATTTTTATCAGTATATTGAATTGGCATGTCAAAAATACGGTGTTTGCCCAGGGAGTAAAAATATAAAGGTTTTCCATCAGAGGGCAAGGAAACCATTATTCTACTGGCATATGCAATATCTTTCTCAATCCATTTACCCCAAGCTTTGCCAATATTATTGTATTTTCCTTTGATGATATAAGAGCGGTTTGATTTGATGAAACGCTGGTAGAAATGGCTTCTTTCCAGAAAGACGATATTCCCTTTATCATTTCTAAAAGGCAAAAAAGTTTGAATGGCAATTAAAGATAAAATAAAGAGACTGCTGGCATATAGAGATGGCTTTTCATTATTCAGTGAGTTCTTTTTTACCTTATCGATTACGATTTTTGACATCTCAAAACAAAACCGAGCTGTCACGAGATACGTTAAAAACAGAAATAAAATCAACTGGCCAAGTCTTAAATTCTTTGAACCCGCAATGGATATATATGGCGAAATCAATAAGAAGCATATTAACAATAAGATGCTGGATTTCTCCTTTTTAAGTGCGCGAAATATAGTATAAGCCCAGGCAAGAGCGAATAAAGGTGCAAGCGTAAAGTGTTGTGAAAGAGAGTTCCCAACACCCTGATAATACAACCATAGACCTTCGAAATATCTTCTGATAAATAGAACCAAATCTGGATTTAGTACAGCATCTGATGCTTTCACTCCACCTTGTCCAAGTAAGGCTAATTTTAAATTCTGAGTTTCAAAATACACATAATGAACCCAAGGAAATATCAGTGCGGCAGTAGTCAACAGAAAAATCAGCGATCCCAGGAGATTCTTTTTTTGTCTGTAGTCCTTTACAATTATTATCAAAATAAAAGGCAATGGAAATAACAGAATAGGCGCCTGTTTTACCAAGTAACCCAATCCCATCAGTAGCCCTGCAGCAATAAAATATGCATATCGCCTATTTTCCAGTGCTACATAAATAGTTAGGACAGATGAAATCGTAAAAAAGGGCCATACTGCATCTAAGTGTCTGTATGACCAAAAATTGATACTATAAGAGGAAAGAATCAGCAAGGCGGCTAAAAAACCAACCCATTTGTTAAAGAGTTTTTTACCAAAAAAATAAATCAATACGGGATTCAGTATCGCAAAGACTCTAACAACCCAAAAAGCACTCCAAGGCGAAACACCCAGCAACCAATAACAGGCAGTTATCATTAAAGGAAATATGGGTCCGCGGATAAATATCAAGGAGCCGTCCATATCTATATAGCCTTTGCCCAGAAAAATATTCAAAGCGGAATTCATATACCAACCCATATCAGTAACAATTCTGATATTATAGGTATAGAAGGTAACGAAACCAAGCAGCAATAAGTACATCCAAAGGGGTATTCTACGTATTAATTCTAGCATGACAGCAGTGCTTATTGATTATTAGTGTGATTTTTGCATACCTTTAATCATCAGAAAAAGAAATGTTAAAAGGTGCGCCTAAATATAAGACAACCAATTTTGGAAATTCTTCCAGAACATAGATTGCTTCATATCTGTATTTCGCCAGTTCGATGAATTTGAGATGTCATTTCTTGTAGCCACTACTGCTCCCACCAGTTTGGATCTGTTTCATAATGCAAATCTATCAAGTGTGAGGTAATGAAAGGCGAGATTCCCTTTAGATCTTCACGGGAGAACTGTTTCTTCCACTTCTGGGTATTCTTGGCATTTAAAGTGGGCAGGTTTTCCCAAAACCTGCTGGTGGACGGCATTTTCAGAAAGTCCAGTATCCTTTCGAAATGCTCCTTCGGTTTCGACATGAGGTTTTCATACCGTAATTCCAGGACTTGACTGGAAGGTATGATCCGTAAGTACTTATAGACGTGGTTGATGCATTCTACCCATTGCTGTGCGTTGAACTCCAAGACCGAGTGGCGTCGCAGAAATCCTTCCCAACCCGGGAATCGCGGCCCCCACCCCGACCGGCCTTTCCATTTGGATTTGTTCAGATAGAAGCTTGGCCTTATGGATTTTCCCGATTTAAGCTCATATGAAATCTGGAGGAATCTAAAATGCCAAAAAGGTTGAAGGATAAACCTCACTTTGAGCACTCGGCAGAATTTGAGATAGTCCCTTTTTTCAACCCAGTTTTGCCTTATTGTCCACTCTTTGTTGATGGAAAGGATAACATCACGGCCATCTCGCAGGATGTGAATCCATTTCGCCTTTGGGAATACTTCACGCACATAGGGAATAGCGAAACAATGCTCTGGAGACTTGTCAACAACCAAAGAAGCATGACTCTTGCCGCCAAATAGTTGGAATTTTTTTCTGACAAAGGCCTTTGATTTTCCCGTGGCGTCCTGAGATCCCTTGATATCGTTATCTCTTCTCCCTATATGATAATCCCAAACGTAGTAAGGTTCATAGAAATGTGCGATCTGGGGATGCCCTTCTAAACACTGACCAAGTATCGTTGTTCCTGATCTCGGACTGCCAACAATAAAAGCCGTCCGGGGAACATCAGATGCTATCATTGAGATCCTCAATTGCGCTTTGTTGCACTCAGCACAAAATTACTGGCCAGCCTTTAAGTCCGTACTATCAACCCTCTCATGGAATCGGGAGATGCCCAGAAAGAGTTCTTGATCGGAAAAATACCGGAATCATATTTCAGACTGTATTTTGCCAGGATTTTCCAAAACCATGTGGTCTTTTCTGAGATAGAAAACCATGGTGCACAGTAGCCGATGGGCATTGAAGCGACTATCTTATCAAGGCTCTCAAGATTTCTCTCAACATCCCTTTCGAATTCTATCGGCGTCATATCAGAGCCTTTCTCATAGGCAAAGCCATGGAGACCGATTTCGTCATAGGGAAACTACCGACGTCTTACGAACCCACCAGCCGATGCCCATACAGATGGGCGCAACCAAGCCAAATGTCAGGATTGCCAGCAGGAACAGTATGTGGGAACTAAAAGCAAGCGTCGTAGCCTCCTTTAATCCCATATCCAGGGCCATAAGGGCTGCTATCCAGGCCGCCTCATGGGTCCCGAAATTTGCGAATCCGCGGACGGGTAAAAGCCTGATAGGAAAAAGGACTAAATATAGGAAAAGCACATTGACTGCCTCTAGTTGAAACCCCAAGGCATGGATCACTGAAAAAAAGAAGCCATACATAGCCAGCCACATGCCCACGGAATAGGCCAATACAAAACCCAGACATTTCTTTTCCGCCAACCGTTGCCAAGCCATATCAAACTCCTTGAAAAAATGAGAAATTCGGTAGGACTTGACCCTTAGTTTTTCTAAAATCCATTTTCTGAAAAACGTCGTCAACCACAAGAATACGAGCACCGCAGCCAGCAGGATCTCGACTGTGAACATTCCCCAAAGAAGGGCCTCATCAAATTCATGTCTCAACCAGAAAAGAACGCCAAAGAATAAGAGACAGAGAAGGCTATAATCGATGAGGCGGGCACAGATGAGAGAAGAGGTCCCTTTCATAAAGGAGATCCGATGGATTCTTTTCAGCAGGTACACAAAGGTGCCCTCCCCCAAACCAGCGGGAAGGATACCGTTCAAAAAAGTATGCACGCTTATGGTCCAAAAAAACAAGCCTTTACTTCCTTGGGGGGCCACCAACAAATAGTACCTTTCCGTGCGAAGCCACTGATAGCAAGCAAACGAGCATGCCGCCGCCGCGACCCATAAAGCGGAAGCCGATCTTATGACTTCCACCAGCCTTTTCAAGTCAATGATTCGGATTAATGGCAGACACAGGCCAAAAGCAATCAAGAAAGAGAATATGCATTTTATCCAGGAGCCTCTGCTCATCCTCATCATATTTTCCTTGAAACGCTGTCAGACAGGAAAAATCACGATTTTCCAGCTCTGATGAGGGCCCACCAACCAAAAAAACGTCGTGCAAGCCGGTCCCCCACACGGTCAATCCGGTCAGCAACTTCCCAGAAAATCGGGCCTCCTATGCCTAAATGGGCAAGGGGGGCAAAGAGCCCGGGTATATAGTCAATCTCAATTCCTATGAAACCCATTTCTTTTAGAATGGAAGCGATATGTTCTGGAGGGGAGTGTGGAAACTGTGACGCCTCATGCTCCATGATCAAAAGATCTGCAAAAACAAGCAAAAACCTCCTGTAAAGGCTGGTGACATTGCCTTCTAACAGAACCAACACCCCACCAGGGTTCAACAGGTCAAAAATCGTTCTGAACGCCAGAACAGGCTGCTCCAAATGGTGTACCACACCCTTCATCACGATTCGA
The DNA here is from genome assembly GCA_964392105.1 of uncultured Enterobacteriaceae bacterium. Classification (GTDB taxonomy): domain Bacteria; phylum Pseudomonadota; class Gammaproteobacteria; order Eutrophobiales; family Eutrophobiaceae; genus UBA7359. The sequence continues at coordinate 7,845 of CAYMPA010000017.1, read as the reverse complement.
TCAAACGCTCCCGCATCTTCCGGCACTGATTCTCCATCCTGGATGTCTGCCACCGTTGCGCGGGCGTTTGGGCGGATAAGACGCAATCTCGATTGCGCGATCTCAACACATCTGTCTGAGACGTCGATGCCCAGCACCCTTCCTTTGGTTCGTTCGGCTGCCCGCACGGTCAAATCTCCCAAACCGCACCCTACATCCAGAACAGAATCATCATTTCCAATGCCGGAAAGCATTCTTTCAGCCTGCCGCCACAATAAAAATCCCATGGCATAGCTGTCCAAGCCCCTTTTCTTCCTGTCGGCTAGTTCATTTTGGCGATTTCTTTCAGATATGGAACTCGCAGTGAAGGCCTTCATCGCCACCAGCTCTTCATAATAGCTCTGGCAAAGCTGACACCATACTTCCAATCATTGCCCTTTTTGCTCTTACCGATTTTTCGCTTCAGCACAGTAATTGGGATTTCTCCAATCCTCATTCCTTTCTTGGTCGCATCAATAATAAACTCACTTGTATGATATTGATCCTCATATAGACTCACAACGCGGAGGGCATCCATTTTAAATGCTCTGAAACCGCTTGAAGGATCAGTTATTTTTGACTTCAATAGTATATTAATTAGAAAACTAAACAAATACACTCCAACGAACCTGAGGGAGGACATATCTTCACTATGGCCAAGAATTCGCGAACCTATTATGAAATCGTATTCATTATCCAAAATGGGAGAAACGAGGCGTTCTATCTCTTCAGGACGATGCTGACCATCAGCATCCATTGTTACACATATTTCCGTCCCCGACCTTCCTAGTATATCATACCCTAACCGTAAGGCTGCCCCACCTCCTCGACTTATCGGAGTCCTAACAACATCAACACCATCCGTTTGGCCAGCTACGACTGATGTTGCATCTTCACTTCCATCATCAATCACTAAAGTACCCACCTCCATTCCTTCAATCTTCTTAGGTATACGTGGCAGAAGTTCTTTTAAGCTCTCCGCCTCATCATATGCAGGTATCACAACCATTATGGGCTTGATTTTCTGCATGGAATTGTACTTTTTCTCAAAATCAATTATCCCAAGCTCCCTGACAAGCCCATCGAATTGCAAGCAGATGTTCTCGAGTTTAGCTTTGGTAAAAAAACAATAAAACAAAAGAAAAACGCTTGAGACTATCAGCAGTGCGATTAACCTTCCATATTGAGACTTTTGCATAAACAACATGTCACGAACGAAGTTCACAGCATTGGGATTTATGGCTGCTACAATAAGGGAAAGATTGAACAGAGAAAACAGAACAAAACTCGATTTCTTCCACTTAACTCCGCGGAAAACAAGGAAAGTCATAGATAGGCCTAAAATACCTATAATAAGCCCTATAATTCGTAGATTTGACATTATTCGTTATAAAGCGATCTGAGAGACGGCAATATGTTATCGCAGGCAGTGGTCAGACAAATCAAGTCTCGCTAATTCGGGGTTTTTGTTTTTCATTAGCTGCCTTTCTATGTCTGCCAATTTCATCCTGAGCTCGATTATCACCCTCTGCTGTTGTTTAACAACCTTTGGGTTAACACAGCCACAAAATCCATCGTGGTCAACCCTTTCTTGTCATTTCTGACAACAAGATCCGGGACGTCTTCGGAGATGGCCCCGACGCGCCTTATTCCTTCTCCACGTTGAGGCTTGAGCGGGCACGTGTTGGTGTTTTCCACAAACTGAGCGACACGCACCCCCATCGATGAGACATTTGAAAAATGCTGATCTTTGCTCAGATGCAAGGGAAGCGATCCGCCTATATTAACCGCAGGAATACATTGAGTATTTTGAGGATTGAAATTTGAGCATGATACTGACACGTTAGTGTGATGTCCTCAAGCCGTTAGGCGCAACCATAGCGCTCAATTGGGAAAAAAGTAGGGTTTTGCAAAGGTCTCATTTTCGGGCAATCTTTGTTAAACGCACCCCCTTGCTTCTGAAAAAATTGCAGAAAAGAGTAAAATCAGAAATGTAACCGGTTTTTCAAAGCTCTCTATGGGTATACCACTTTTTGAAACATTGCCCGAAGGTCATTCAACCATCACCAACCACCGCAAAATCCATCCCATTGCTCCATGGGCCGTCGCCATATTCGTTCCAGGTCTGTATCCACAACCTGTGAGCACCATTGCTTAACACCGTAGACGGCGTTACAGTACAGGTCCCACCTGAACAAACATCTATGCTTTTGTACCACTTTTTGAAAACATTACCTGAAGGACCGTTTACCCACATATAATACCAGGTGGCCTCTTTCACCTCAGTCCAAATGTAAGCCGGGGTAGTGTCGGTGACCGTCCCCGACGGGGAAGTCAGCGTGGCCTTACCCGGCAACAAGCCAACGCTTTGTCGAAAGTTAGCGACAGTGTATGCAGTATTACCAAGTGTCTTATGATTATCCGCAGCATGGAATAATCCTTCAGGGACTCCCATTGGGCCCCCACCATAGATCTTATTAGGGTTCGACCAATACTGAAGTCTAGTGCAATAAACGCCTGAATTATTGCATTCTGTGTTGTAGCCCATAATGGTGCGCCATTGATCTGTAACATTTACATAACCGTGGTTATACGTTTAAGGACTATTATTGATAGGGTCAAAATACCAGTCATGACGGGCCGACATAATATGCCCCAGTTCATGTCCAAAACTGTAATAGCCGGTTGCACAAGACCGCGCAGTCACATTAAAAGCACTGGTTTTGAAAGACGTGGAGACAGAGGTCATTATGTATGCGATACCGCAATACCCGCCACCGTTTTCAACTATCAGGGTAACAACATCGGCCGCATAAGTATTACGCAGCGTGTGGACATTGTCCATAAAACTATCCGAAGTTGCTTTGAGACGGTTCCTATCCGTCTGTATATTACCTGATTCAGCATATGTCACTTCCGCTTTATGAACCAAATTCAAACGCTGTGTGATACCGCTATTGCTGTAACTCGTGTTGGTCTCAGTCACCGCCAGATCGATCAAAGTGTTCATTGCGGTAAGGCTTCCTGCAGTCGAACGCGCTGCTGCAGTATAGACCACAAGTATATCTATTATGGAACCGTCGTCGTTCATTGTCGCATCCAACGCCATCCTTTCCTTGGAGTTCTCAATGGGGGTCGGTTCGGCCTCAGGTGGAAAGGCCGACTGATCGATCTCGTAAATGGCATGTACACCATTGCCGGCGTAGCGAACTTGATAGATTGCGCCGGGCATCGTGATGTTGCCGGCCATCATATTGCCTTCGACGACCAGGATCACCTGGCTGTAGGCCACCCCTTTGAGACGACCAATCCATGATATACTGCCGGATCGCTTTTGCTCAATACGATCAAAAATGACCGTGAAAATAACATCCTCAAATAAATTTAATGTGAGTGCTTTGGCCTTTTTAGTCCGTATCCCAGGCGGGTCATTAGCCCCCGCCAACAGGCCAAAATTGATGTTTACAAAACGGGGGCGGATGATGGTGGGCTCTTGGGACTGTTCGAGTGTCCCGTCAATGAGTGATTCAGTAAAAAGATCTGTACTGCCGTTTTGGGCAAAGACATCCGAGTTGCTGAAACCAGCCGTTGCAATACTGCATAAAACCGCGATAGAGAGAGATAATAAACCATGATTTTTCATAATATTATTCTCTCCCTTCCTCCTCTTTGATGCAAAATTTCTCTACACTCCATATCTCATGAATTATAAAAGAAACCGAACCTTTTTCTTCTATTTCCAAATCGTCTTTTGCTTGGCATCTTCAAAAGCCAAGGGGTTCTTCCATTGAATCATCGACAGTGCCTAGAGGTTTCATCATTTGCATATTTTCAATGTCCGGAGGGTTATCTGTTATCTTTTGGAGGCACGAAACTTGAGTAAATGTTTGATCATCTATATGTTTTTTCAATATTTTTTAACCCTAACTCGTTATCAAACATTTCTCTTTTTATGAACCATTGAATGGTTCTGTTTAACCCCTTTTGCAAGTGTACCTCCGCTTGCCAGTCTAACATTCGTTTTGCTTTGGACGTATCGGAAAAATTACGTAGCACATCCCCGGCCCTCTGAGGAGTATACCTAACTTCAACATCCTTTATACCAAAACCGTAGAGAAACTGAACCAGCACATCCACCAGTTCTTTGATACTGGTTTCTGCACTGGTGGCAAT
>CAYMPA010000017.1:0-3554 GCA_964392105.1 uncultured Enterobacteriaceae bacterium | reverse complement strand
ACTGAACCAGCACATCCACCAGTTCTTTGATACTGGTTTCTGCACTGGTGGCAATCTGAAATGTCTCTCCACCCAAACCCTTTATAGCGACAGAAAACCTTATTGCCCGAAGCAGGTCTTCGATAAAAATAAAATCTCTGGTCTGATTTCCGTCTCCATGAATTTCCAGGGGACGTCCTGCTATGGCCTGTTTTATGAATGTCGCCACAACACTGTTTTTTTGGTTCGAAAGAGGTCCGTAGACGTTACCAAAACGCAAGATGATTGTTTCGATGCCGAAGGTCCGAAAATAGGCCATACAATAAGCTTCGCCGGCCAGTTTACTTGCGCCATAAGGTGAAACGGGCCGGGGAGCTAGGGTTTCGTGTATCGGAGGTTTGCATTCTCCAATTGGTGCCCCGCTTGAAGCAAAAATGAATCGTTTGACATCATTCTCTCTAGATGCTTCGAGCAGGTTGAAGGTACCGATGACATTGTCCTGCAAATCTTCCCTAGGGTTTTCAACAGAAGGGACGACACCCGTGCTGGCTGCAAGATGGACAATTATGTCGATGTTTTGGGTAACCCTTAAGCAGGTAGAATAGTCTTTTATATCACCAACAACCAGGGTTACGGTAGGGGAGTCAGAGGTTCGAACGGCAGAGTCAGATTCGGCAAAGGTACAAATTTTCGAAAGTTCCTCTTTGGTTCCAACCGAGAGGTTATCCAATACTGTAATTTTTGCATCAGGATTTTCTTTGATAATATTCTGAATAAGATTTCTGCCTATAAAGCCGCACCCACCGGTAATTAACCACCGGCGAGGAGTAAAACGTGAAGTGTCAGAAGTTCGAAGCAAAGATCGAGAAGTGGCTATGCCCATTTTACCCTTCGATAAATCTGGCCATGGTTAATTTTGTTCTTGTAGTTGGATACAAATTCAATCATTTGAGAAAGAACTTCGTCAGTTAGGAGATTCGGGTTCAATCCCAAATCGATCAGACCGGTGTGTCTTGGGTTATAATAGTGTTCTTCAGCTTCTTTTCTTGGATTATCGACCGGTTGGATTTTAATCTTCAGGCCCAATGATTCCCCAACATTCCTTACCCTTTCAGCTAGCTCGTTTACGCTAAAAGTTTGGGTGAACTGATTGAATATTCGAAGCTCCCCTTGTTTAGCAGGGGTTTCCAAGGAAAGACGAACACTATTGAGTGTATCTTTAATATTTAGATATCCACGAGTCTGTCTCCCTTTTCCATAGACAGTCAAAGGATAGCCAGCTACCGCTTGAACCACAAATCGATTTAGAACTGTACCGAAAAGCTCGTCATAATTAAAAAAAGGAAGCAGGCGTTCGTTATTTTCCGTCTCATCAGTAAAAATGCCGTATACCGGACCCTGCATCAGATCCGTCACACACAAATCCCATGTTCGAACATAAAACCACAAAAGATCTGTATCCATTATTTTCGTCGTATGATATAAGCTGCCAGCCTGGCGTGGGTATAAAAATTTCTGGGTTCTTCCTTTATGCGCCACTTCAAGCCACCCCTCTTCAATATCGATATTCGGCGTTCCGTATTCACCCATGGTACCTAATTTGACAATATGGGCTTTAGGACAGAACTGCCTAACTGCAAAAATTACATTCGCAGTGACGGTCAAATTATTTTTCAAAGTCAGGCAAGCAGCACGTCGATTAAGCATAGAATACGGCGCGGCCGGTTGCTCTGCATAGTGAACAATGCCGTCGGGGGTAAAATGCCTAAAAATTTCTTCGACAAAACCCCATTCGGATAGATCGCCGATAAAAACCTCAATTTTATAACCTGAAACCGTTTCCCAAATGCTGGTTCTCTTATTCAGATTTGGAACTTCAAATAAAAGCTCGACATTTTCTTCGCGGCATAGTCTTCTCCGAAGATAGTTGTCTACTACCGCTACCTTATGACCTTTTGCACTCAGGTGCATGGCAGTCGGCCAGCCGAGATAGCCATCTCCGCCTAATATCAAGATTTGCATCAATTAAGTCCAGTTTTGCTCAAAACAATCTGCTTAATATAAGGAGAAATTTTGGATCGTCATGTTATAAGTTTTTACCAATTCCAATCCGGCCAGTATCGTTCGGCTGGATGTTGTTTTTCGAGAGGGTCCTCTTCAAGCAAGTGGTTTTTATACAAAAATTCAACCAGCTGGTCCTTGGACAGAGGGATTTCATTATTTGAGTTGTACGGATTGGTAACTTTTTTATTGACGATACCAGGATATTCAATGTTAATTTTCTGATAAGTACTCTTAAATGCCGGTTGAATCACAAAGTAACGTTCAAGTTCTAAAGCTCTTCGGGTCTCTTCATGATTCATCAACTCTTCATACATTTTTTCGCCGGGCTTTGTTCCAATTGTTTCAATTCTAATATCTTCAGATGAGTGCCCGTAAACACGTGCAAGCTCTTTGATCATCACTTCTGCTAAATCTAGAATTCGAATCACCGGCATCTTTGTTATAAACAAATCGCCACCCTGTGCAAAGTGCATGGATTCAATAACCAGTCTTACCGCCTCGTTTATGCTCATTATAAACCGGGTCATGTTTTTATCTGTGAGAGTAACAGGGCCACCTTTGCGAATCTGTTCACGGAAAATGGGGATGACAGATCCCCTTGAGCCAAGTACATTTCCAAAACGAGTAGAAGTAAATCGAGCCTTAACTCCTCGATAATTACTGCTTGCCGCTGTCATCAGCCGTTCACCCATGAGTTTGGATGTTCCCATTACACTGGTTGGATTCACCGCTTTGTCTGAGCTCGTAAAATTGACATATTCTAGTCCATTATCGATGGCTGCTGAAATCACATTCTGTACGCCGATGATATTCGTCTGAACAGCTTCAAATGGAGATCGTTCACAAAAAATAATATGCTTGAATGCAGCTGTATGAAAAACAATATTCACATGTCGCATTATTCTTGACAGCTTTTCTTTGTCTCTTACATCCGCTATGAAAAAACTGACATTTCTGTGCTCAGACAGCTTTTGCTCTAGAAAGAACAGTTCGCTTTCATTATTGTCTAACCCTACCAGCTCACCCACTTCGTGTTCTTCCAGCAGCTGAGAAACAAGCTCTCTCCCAACTGTCCCGCAAGCGCCGGTAACCAGTACTCTTTTATTTTTTAAAAAGGATTTCATTTCCATCTTGTTTTTTTCAGATTCTGTTAATTGAGCATGTTCTACAATTAAGTATCGTTGCAGAGCTAGAATATTTTGAAACTACCTCATCAGTATTGAGCATCTCAGAATACATATAATTTAGATCCCTTTAAATGACTTTCCGCTCCTTCATCAACCAAACAACCCGATCTGCCGCTGTAGTTGCTTTCATTTTATCTGAAAAAATTTTTAAATCCGGACTTATGGGCCTTTCATAGGGCGCGGAGACACCTGTATAATTTTTTATGGTCCCCTGAAAAGCTTTTTTGTAGTTTCCTTTTGGATCGCGTTTGACACAGATTTCAATCGGGCAGTCCACAAATATTTCAAAAAACTGCCCTTTTGAAAAAAGAGATTTTATCTTTT
>CAYMPA010000016.1:0-31216 GCA_964392105.1 uncultured Enterobacteriaceae bacterium | reverse complement strand
TCTTGCCTAAACCCTAAACCCTAAACCCTAAACCCTAAACCCTAAACCCTAAACCCTATTCCCTAATCTCTACCTACCGTATCATACGGCATATGTCAGTTACCGGAAGTTTTCCTCGTATCCATAAACTCCCTGAATCAGTTGCTAACCAGATAGCTGCTGGTGAAGTCATTGAACGGCCTGCCTCTGTAGTAAAGGAATTAATTGAAAACAGCATTGATGCTGCGGCCACAAAAATTCATATCGATATTGAAGAAGCGGGTATTAGTTTGATACGTGTGCGTGATAACGGGCAGGGTATACATAAAGATGATCTCAATCTGGCATTACAACCTCATGCCACCAGTAAATTATCAATTTTTTCTGATCTGTCCCAGATAGCCAGTTTGGGATTCAGGGGTGAGGCTATACCCAGTATTGCTTCAGTATCACGTTTTAAAATAACATCACGGTTTACCGATATGGAACAGGCCTGGTCCATAGATAACAAATTCCAGATTAAGCCTGCAGCACATGAAGTAGGTACTACAGTCGAAGTTAATGATTTGTTTTTTTCTACGCCTGGCCGACGTAAATTTTTAAAATCAGAAAAAACCGAGTATTTACATATTCAATCATTAATACGTGCTATCTCATTAAGTCATTTTTCGACAGGGTTTTACGTTAAACATAATGAACAATCATTGTTTCGTTTGCCGGCCTGTAATGATGATATTGATCAACGGGTAATTAATGTCTGTGGCCGTTCATTTCTCAATAAAAGTGTGCGAGTTGATTCAGAAAAGGATGGCATGATTTTATGGGGGTGGCTTGGTTTAAACGATGTTGCTCGTAGCCAGTCTGACAGACAATTTTTTTATGTTAATGGTCGACTTGTCCGAGACAAGCATGTCAGTCACGCAATACGCCTGGCCTATGATGATCGAATTGCTATTGGACGTCATCCAAGTTTTGTATTGCACTTGCAATTGGATCCGTCATTGGTTGATGTGAACGTACATCCTGCTAAATCAGAAGTCCGATTTTTCGAGACAAGAAACATACATGATTTTATTTATTGCAGTTTATTAGATAGTTTAAAAAAACCAATAATCTTAGTAGCTGAAGATGTGGAGGATGAAACGAATAAATTTAATGTTCAACAAAGTATTAATGAGGATGCTAATGTTTATAACACAACTAAATTTAAACAAGCAGATATTCTGCAAGCCAGAAAACCATTATCAAAATATTTAGTATTGTATTCAGGACAATTTGTTATAGCCACGATTGACGATGATCAATATTTGATTGATATCGCCAAGGCAAGAATATTTATAGCGGCACAACATCTTCTTAAAAAGTTTCATTCGAACACGATTACCAAACGCCCGATCCTGGTGCCAGTTGCCAGCGAATTGAAACAGGATAAACTTGAACTTGTTCGTAGTCAGGCAAATTTAATAAATCAGTGGGGATTTAAATTAGAACAAATCACACCCACTCAAATTTTAATTCGTTCATTACCTTCCCGATTGGTTTATGCAGAATCAATCTCATTGGTGAACGACTTGCTAGAATCCCTGTTTAAAAATAAATCAGAGATGGATATTGCAACAACACTGGCAAATCATGTTAATGATGCTGGAACAGAGTTAAACGAAGAAAATATCATACATTTAATCAATGAAATTATTTCATATGAAAATTCATTCGATAAACCAAAATCTTTGCCGTGGCGAAAACTTAACCCCCAAACTTTACGTTCATTTCTGGATAGTGAGTGATGTCTGATACTCCGTTTGTCATTTTTATAATGGGTCCGACTGCAACAGGAAAAACGGACCTTGCTGTTTATTTAAATGAAAGGATCGATTGTGAAATTATCAGTGTAGATTCGGCTATGGTGTATCGAGGAATGGATATTGGCACTGCAAAACCGGATAAAACACTTTTGGCAAAAGCTCCCCATCGTTTAATCGATATTTGCGATCCAAATGAGTCCTACTCGGCGTCACGTTTCCAACAAGATGCCCGTTCAGCGATCGAAGAGATTCATAAAAATGGCAAGATTCCATTACTTGTGGGTGGCACAGGATTATATTTCAGGGCACTTGAACAGGGATTGGCAGAGTTACCCGAAGCAAATTACCGAATTCGTGCCAGGCTCGAGGCAGAGGGTGAATCAGAAGGGTGGCAAAGCTTGCATGCCAAACTGAGTAAGATAGACCCGGAAGCAGCAGCTCGAATTAATGAGAATGATCCTCAACGAATCCAACGCGCATTGGAAGTATATGAAATTACAGGTGAGACCCTGTCTGCATTGATATCCGAGGGGCGCAAACAGCCGTTTCCATACCCAATCAAGAAAATTATCTTATCCCCGGAAGATCGTTCATTGCTGCATGACCGTGTAAAACAACGATTTTTGGACATGTTGAAATCAGGTTTGGTTGACGAGGTGGAGCTTCTGTATCAACGATGTGATTTATCTTTGAGCGTACCCTCTATGCGTCTGGTCGGATACAGGCAGGTTTGGCGCTATCTGGATGGTCAGACCAGCTATGAGGAAATGCAAGAACATGCCATTGTCGCTACACGCCAATTAGCCAAGCGGCAGATAACATGGTGCCGGAGTGAAAGCCAGGCTAAATGGTACGATCCGCACGAAACCGGTATTTTTTCTAAAATTTTAGAAAATCTTGATATTTAACCGTAAATCTTTCTCATTTGTAATATACTTGGATAAAAATAAACAAAAATAGTCGCAGATCTATTATTGCGATTCACAATAAAAATAATTTGACAGGAAGGAGAATTATTATGAGTAAGGGGCACTCATTGCAGGATCCTTTTTTAAATGCTCTGAGAAAAGAACGTATCCCGGTATCGATCTTTCTCGTAAACGGGATAAAGCTACAGGGACAGGTAGAATCTTTTGATCAATTTGTCATACTTCTTAAAAATTCGGTGAGTCAATTGGTATACAAACATGCTATCTCTACAATTGTTCCAGCGAGAAACGTCAAACTCCCTCGTGCAGATGAGGAAGCTGGCGGCGAAGAAGGGTAACAGCAACTTATTTAATCTGAGTGTTTTACACGGATAGAAATTTTGTTCACAGACGAGACAAAAATGCGCGCAGAAGTGGAGTTTATATTAAATAAATGAGCATTCGAGCACATTTTTAAAGACGTATGTGGGCAAAAGATCATTCGTGCAAAATTCTCAATCTGGTCAACATTTGGAATCAAAATCCGCTTTCATTCAGCGAGCTTTAATCGTTTACGTCGATTTTAATAAATCTACGGCTGATGATGCATTCGATGAATTTGTACAATTGGTTGAATCATCCGGCCTGGATGTTATTGGTTCAATCTCAGCTCCTCGTTTAACACCTGATACGCAACTCTTTGTCGGAAAGGGTAAAGCAGATGAAATAATGACAGATGCAGTTCAACGAGATGCCGATGTTGTCATCTTCAATCATTTCCTGACTCCAGCACAGGAAAGAAACCTGGAAAAACATATCAACGTCCGCGTTATCGACAGGATAGGTTTGATCCTGGATATATTCGCCCAACGTGCCCGGAGTTATGAAGGTAAATTACAGGTTGAATTGGCACAATTACAGCATTTATCTACCCGATTGATACGAGGTTGGACTCACCTGGAGCGTCAAAAAGGGGGTATAGGCTTACGTGGTCCAGGTGAAACCCAACTTGAAACAGACCGTCGTTTGGTTGGTAAGCGAATAAAGGTGATTAATCAACGCTTACAAAAGGTTCGTAAGCAGCGGTTCCTGAGTCGACAGCAACGTAAGAAAAATGATATGCCTGTTATATCACTCGTTGGATATACCAACGCAGGCAAATCGACCTTGTTTAATTATTTAACAGGGGCAGACGTTAAAGTTGAGGATCAATTATTTGCGACACTCGATCCGACCTTAAGACGTGTAGAGACTGAATCAGGTAAAAATGTCATATTGACAGATACAGTAGGATTCATTCGTGATTTGCCCCATGAACTGGTCGAATCATTTCAGGCAACACTGGAAGAAGTACGAGAAGCTGATTTACTGATCCATGTAATCGATGTCGATCATGAGCAGCGTCAGCAACGAATTGATGAGGTAAATCAGGTAATTGATTTAATCGAAGCAACAAATGTCCCTCAAATTGAGGTCTATAACAAGATAGATAAATATCCAGAACAAACAGCACATAGTGAGACATTGGAAAATTATCCAAATACAAGGATCTGGTTATCGTCACTCACGGGTGATGGGGTCAATCTCTTATTAGATAGCATTGACCAACATATCAGTCAGAATACGAGGCAACATTACTTGAATTTACCTGTAACTGCGGGCCAGTTACGGGCAAAACTATTTGATATTGGAGCTGTCAGACATGAGGATGAGGATGAGAAAGGTGGCTGGATAATGGAAGTTGAACTTGAGGAATTTCGCTTACATAAACTCTGCGAAGAAGCCAGGTTAGACATATCACAGTTGCAGTCAGGGGCTACTCGCTATTAAGATCCCCCCCTTGATTTTAAGTTCTAAAATAAATTTTTATAACAAATATTTCGTCGGAGATTAAGATTAATGAGCTGGAATGAACCACCTGATGATAAAAAAGGTAAAGATCCCTGGGGTAATCGTGGCAATGGAGAGGGGCCTCCTGATCTCGACGAGATTATTCGTAAAATGCAAAAGGGCTTTGGCGGGATGTTTGGAAACCGACCTGGCCGGATAGATAACAATAATGCCATGTTCCCGTTTGTGATGGGTGTCATTCTCCTCATGGCCTGGCTGGTCTTTGATATGACCTATCTGATAGATCAACAGGAACGTGGTGTGGTACTTCGTTTTGGTAAGCATGTTGAAACCCTTAATCCTGGATTAAATTTTCGTTTTCCCAGACCGGTAGAATCCGTGCAAAAGGTTAATGTCGGGCAGGTCCGTTCAATTACACATAAGGCACTGATGTTGACCCAGGATGAAAATATCGTGGATGTTGAAGTGGCTGTGCAGTGGCGTATTGGTGATGCGACCCGGTATCTGTTCAATGTTTATTCTCCAGCTTCAACCTTACGCCAGGTAACTGAGAGTGGTGTGCGTGAGGTGATTGGCAAGAGCAAACTTGATTTTGTCTTGACCGAGGGACGTAGCCAGATTGCGGAACAAATAAAATTACTTATTCAGCAAACCCTGGATGATGATGCAGTGGAGAATGATTATGTATCTGGTATCTATATTTCCAGTGTGGAAATGCAGCCAGCCAAACCGCCAGAAGAAGTCAAAGCCGCATTTGATGATGCAATCAAGGCACGAGAAGATGAACAACGTCTGGTAAATGAGGCTGAGGCCTATCGTAACGATATTCTTCCAAAGGCTCGCGGCGGCGCCGCACGATTGCGTGAAGAATCTAATGGCTATAAAGCACGTATTATTGCCAAGGCGGAAGGTGAAGCCAGTCGTTTTGAGCAATTACTGAGTGAATATCAACGTGCACCTGCCGTTACACGTGAACGTTTATATCTGGATGCGATTGAATCAGTATTTAACAACACAAACAAAGTACTTATTGATAATGATAATGGAAATAGCCTGATGTATTTACCCATCGATAAACTAATCGATAAACGACGAAACAATAGTTCGAATATATCCATGCCTGAATTTAATAATTCAGGGTCAACATCTTCTCCCATGTCTTCATCGCTGGATGATGTAAGACAAAGACTCGATAGCCGGATAAGGGGGGCACGCTAATGCCTTTAAGTTCAAAAATTCTATTTCCATTAGTTATCATTGCAATTCTTGCTTACTTCTCGGTATTTCACGTGAATCAATGGCAACAGGCGTTGGTTTTCAAATTTCGCGAAATTGAGCGATCGGATTATGAACCGGGTCTGCATTTTATGTGGCCGATCATGAATAAAGTGCAAAAGTTCGAGAAACGTCTATTAAACCTGGATCAGGAACCGCAACGTTTCCTGACCAAAGAAAAGAAAGACGTGATCGTTGATTACTATGTGAAATGGCGTATTACTGACTTGGAGAAATTCTATACTGCAACACGCGGTGATGTGCTTTATGCCAATGGTCTATTGGAGCAACGAATCAATCGAGCCTTACGGGATGAATTTGGCGCACGTACCGTACAAGAGGTCGTTGCCGGTGAACGTAACCAGGTTTTAGATGTGGTCATTGCGTCAACATCAAATTTGCGGGATGAACTGGGTATATCTGTTGTCGATGTTCGTACCAAGCGAATCGATCTTCCTGCAGAGGTCAGTCACTCTGTATATGAACGTATGCGGGCTGAACGTAATCGTGTTGCGAAAGAATTTCGTGCGAATGGTGCTGAGGCAGCAGAACGTATCCGGGCAAAGGCGGATCGTGAGCGTGAAATTACTCTAGCTAATGCCTATCGTGATGCTGAAATAATTCGCGGTGAAGGTGATGCACAGGCAACCGAGATTTATGCGGCTGCCTATACCAAGGATGAAGAATTTTATTCACTTTATCGTAGTCTGAATGCCTATCAGAACAGCTTCAATAAAAGTAATGATATCTTGCTGATTGAACCTGAATCAGATTTCTTCAAATATTTTAATAGTTCAAAAGGCAAATAAGTTCAATTTAAACAGATATTAGAGTACCTGGACTCTTGGGGGTATCTGTTTGGATGATAGTGACAATGGTGAATCTAATCCTGGATTCCTCAGTTGACAGGTTTTTGTTCCTGCAAAACCTGCATACACACTATCCATGGTGATAACAGGCTCTAAATTAAAAATATGTGTTTAAATGTAGAATATTGTAGTGTGTTAGGTGATTACACCCCTCAAGGGGGTACTGAAAATAGCCCATTCGGTGAATCGGCCTACCCATTTGATTGCACGTTTTTCAGGCCTATTTGCCTACAGGGAAGTAGGTAAGTAGCGTGAGCAGGACGCGGAAGCTTTGCTTGACAGCAAAAGCCTTACGTAGAATGACTATGTGCGACTTCCTGGTCGGCGCAACTAAACCTGACAAATCGGCAGGACAGCCGATTTGCACGGCAACAAGCCGCCCCGCAGGGGTGTGGTACATGGAGGCACCGCATGTAAAACACACACTCAAACGGGTCCAACTGAGGATTATAGGATAATTGTTTGATATTAATTTTTCTGATCTTTTAGCTGCGCTTGCTTTGGTATTTGTATTAGAAGGATTTATGCCGTTTATAAATCCTGAAGGTATTCGTAAAGTATTCTTAATGGCTGCTCAAATGGATAATCAAACATTACGGTTTTTAGGAATCACCAGCATGTTGTTTGGCGTAGTACTTTTATATATTGTTCGTTAACTGATCCTGGATTCCACAATTGACCACTACAAGTAAGTGTTAAGATATGAATAAGAATAATGATATTGCCTATGTTTGAATTCAATCTCAGAATGAAGGCGTCTACACGCTGTCCAACTGTGGATTCCAGGATAGATTATGACTACTACTAATCGTTGGTTATTACCTGAGGGGGTTGAAGAGATTTTGCCTCCAAAGGCACACGAGCTCGAACAGCTGTGCCGAACGATCATCGATCTGTTTTCTACCTGGGGATATGAATTTGTCATTCCACCCATGATTGAATACCTTGAGTCTTTACTGACTGGTACAGGTAAAGATCTCGATTTACAAACCTTTAAGCTGACAGATCAATTAAGCGGTCGCTTGATGGGGTTTCGCGCAGATATAACGCCACAGGTTGCGCGTATTGATGCACATCTTTTAAAACGTGATACACCAACGAGGCTTTGTTACCTGGGTTCAGTGCTACACACTCGTCCAGGCAAGTCTGGAGAGACACGTGCACCGCTACAATTGGGCGCTGAACTCTATGGTCATGCGGGTATTGCGAGTGATATTGAAATCGTTAAATTGATGTTGGTAACATTAAAGACTGTTGGTCTTAGTCAGACGTATATCGATCTTGGACATATTGGTATCTTCCGAACATTAAGTTCTGAATCTTCTTTGAGTACTGAACAACAGGCAGAAGTATTTGAAGCATTACAACGCAAAGCAAAAGACGAATTAAAGTCTTTATATAAGACATGGAATGTTACTGATGATGCCAGTAAAGCTTTGCTAGATTTAATAGATTTAAATGGCGATGTCTCGATTCTAGATGAAGCTGGAAAACTATTTAAGAAACTATCGCCTGATGTAACAACCTGTATCAATGAGGTTAAGGCATTGTCTGATTCGATAAAGGATCAATCTGATGTTTCTATTAATATCGATTTGGCGGAGTTACGTGGTTACCACTATCACACGGGCATGGTGTATACGGCCTTTGTTACGGGTGAGGGCGAGGGGATAGCCTTTGGTGGTCGATATGATGATATTGGTAGTGCCTTTGGTCGGGCCAGACCTGCAACAGGATTCAGTACTGATGTGAAATCATTATTAAAACTTCATGATACTGTAATCAATACATCATCAAGAATCTTCGCACCTGTATCTAATGACGATTCATTACAGGAAAAAATTAATGAATTACGTGGATCAGGAGAAATCGTTGTACAAGAGCTGGAAGGTCAACAAGCGTCAGCTAGTGAAATGGGGTGTGACCAACAACTCGTATCAGAAAACGGTGAGTGGATCGCCAGAAAAGTTAATCGATAACATAAATTAATAAAATTAGAAATAGTTAAATGGGTAAAAACATTATTGTATTGGGTACCCAATGGGGTGACGAGGGTAAAGGAAAGATTGTTGATCTGTTAACTGAAAATGCGGCAGCCGTTGTACGATTTCAGGGAGGACATAACGCAGGCCATACAGTTGTTATTGAAGGTAAGAAAACCATATTGCATTTGATCCCTTCAGGGATTTTACACGATGGTATTGAATGTCTAATCGGTAACGGTGTTGTTTTAAGTCCGCATGCGCTGATGGAAGAGATCAAAATGCTGGAAGAAAATGATGTGCCGGCACGTTCATTACTAAAAATCAGTGAAGCCTGTACATTAATATTGTCATACCACATTGCACTTGATCTGGCACGTGAAAGGGCCAAAGGTAAGGCGGCTATTGGCACAACAGGCAGGGGAATTGGTCCTGCATATGAAGACAAAGTTGCAAGACGAGCACTCCGTGTTGGTGATCTTGCCTATGATGAGCGACTGGCAAGCAAGCTTGAGGAGATACTGGAATATCATAACTTCATGCTAACGAATTACTATCAGTGTGACGCCATTGACTACCAGGAATCCCTGGATGATATAAGAAAATTGGCCGAAGAATTGATTCCCATGATTGTCGATACCGGTAGTCGCCTTAATGAATTACATACGCAAGGTAAAAATATTCTTTTTGAAGGTGCACAGGGTACCTGGTTGGATATCGACCATGGTACTTATCCATTTGTGACATCATCGAATACAACAGCAGGTGGAGCAGCTACCGGAACCGGATTTGGTCCTTGTCACTTTGATTATGTACTAGGTATTACCAAAGCATACATCACTCGTGTTGGTTCAGGTCCGTTTCCTACAGAACTACAAGATGATATTGGTAAACATATTGCCGAAGCAGGTCATGAGTTTGGTGCGACAACGGGCAGGGCAAGACGCTGTGGCTGGTTCGATGCTGTTGCACTTCGTCGTTCAGCACAAATTAATAGTCTTACAGGACTTTGTATTACCAAACTGGATGTCCTCGATGAACTGGAAACCATAAAGGTTTGTACTGCTTATGAAATGAATGGGAAAACAATCGATGTCCCTCCAATTGGTGCCGAAGCCTTTGCTGAATGCAAACCTGTATACGAAGAACATCCCGGTTGGCAATCTTCTACAGTCGGTGCAACAAACTATAGTGACTTGCCTAAGAAGGCGTGTGACTATCTGGATCGTCTTTCTGAAATAACGGGAGTACCGATTGATATTATCTCAACGGGACCTGATCGCGCTGAAACGATTGTTCTGAAAAATCCGTTTGGATAGATAATATAATTTCAAAGTTATCCGGGCTCTATGAATAGTGCTAGGACAAATTTAAAATGACGTATTTATTTAAATACCGGGGTTTTTTACCCTATATCGCAGTGGTTTTCCTGAATGCCTTTGTTGATTTAGGCCATAAGATCATTATTCAAAATACCGTGTTCAAGACTTACGATGGTCAGGAACAAATAATTTTAACGGCTATCGTCAATGCACTGATTCTTTTACCTTTCATATTACTTGTATCTCCTGCCGGTTTTTGTTCAGATAAATTTCCAAAAAATAAAGTGATGCGAATCAGCGCCTGGGTTGCTGTTATCATTACCCTTTGTATTACGCTATTTTATTATCTGGGTTGGTTTTGGCCGGCCTTTGCCATGACATTTATGTTGGCCTTACAAAGCGCATTTTATTCGCCTTCTAAATATGGCTACATCAAGGAACTTGTGGGTAAGGATAACCTGGCCAGTGCGAATGGACTGGTTCAAGCGACAACAACGATTGCCATTCTTGCCGGCATCTTCGCGTTTTCAATTCTATTCGAACAATTCTTAGTCGGCACAACATTCGGCGATACATCAAAGCTGCTTCAAAACATAGCGCCTATTGGATGGGGATTAGTTTTCTTTAGCTTAATGGAATTAGCTTTTGCCTATGGGTTACCACAGAAACAGGCTGTAGATGAACAAATGAAGTTTAAGTGGCAGGAGTATACGAGCGGCAAGTATTTAAAATCGAATATGCGAGCTGTATTTGATCGAGAAATTATCTTTCTATCCATCATTGGTCTGTCTTTATTTTGGGCTATATCGCAAGTCATGTTGGCGGCGTTTCCTGCTTATGCCAAAGAAACAATGAGTATCACCAATACCGTAATAATCCAGGGAACACTGGCATGTGCAGGACTGGGTATTATGTTGGGTTCTATCATTTCCGGGCGAATCTCAAAAACACATATAGAAACAGGCATGATACCTGTTGGATCGATTGGTATCGCATTATGTTTATTAATCTTGCCGCACCTTGGTCATGATTACTTACAAGCTATCAATTTTCTGGCCTGGGGACTGTTTGGTGGGTTTTTATTAATCCCCTTAAATGCATTGATTCAATTCCATGCAGAAGAAGATGAATTAGGGCGTGTATTAGCTGGTAGTAACCTGATCCAGAATACATTCATGTTGAGCTTTTTGGGCTTGACCGTTGTATTTGCATTATTCGGTATTGGTAGCCTTGGTTTATTTACCATACTTTTAGTTGTTGCCATTGGTGGAACTATTTATACGGTATATAAATTACCGCAATCATTGGTTCGTTTTATTGTTAGTTACATTATCGGGCATAGATATCGTCTTCAAGTATTGGGTTTAAAAAATATTTCCGAGAAGGGAGGTGTATTGATGTTGGGTAACCACATCAGTTGGATTGATTGGGGTATTATCCAGATGGCTTCACCGCGACCAATTCGTTTTGTCATGATCCGAAATATTTATGAACGTTGGTATTTAAAATGGTTTCTGAATATTTTTAATGTTATTCCCATTTCAGCGGGCGCGAGTCATTCGGCACTTAAAGAAATTAATCAGAGTCTGAATAATGGTGATGTTGTTTGTTTATTTCCTGAGGGAACAATAAGTAGAACAGGTCAATTAGCAGAATTTCAGCGTGGGTATGAAAAAGCAGCTGAAGATGCAAATGCAGTAATTCTGCCTTTTTATCTACGCGGCCTATGGGGAAGCTGGTTTTCACGTTCCAGTGAAAAATTAAAAAATCTGCGTAGTAGTGGTATCAAGCACGATATTATTGTTGCCTTTGGTGAAAAATTACCAATCGATACAACAGCAGAGAATTTAAAGAAACGTATATCTGATCTTTCTATCGACTCATGGGAACACTACACTAACAATTTACCGTCAATCGGGTCTGCATTTATTGATACAGCAAAACGTAACGGTGACGAATTGATGGTAGCTGACTCAATTGCCGGGCCACTAACAGGTAATAAATTCCTGACTGGTGTTATCTGTTTTTCCCGATTGATCAAACAATATTCTGCTGAACAGAATGTTGGATTGTTATTGCCGACCAGCAGTGCCGGTAGTATCGCTAACATGGCTGCAATCATTCGAGGCAAAACAGTCGTAAACCTGAATTTCACTGCCAGTCGTGAGGCATTACATTCTTCAGTAACTAAAGCGGGTATAAAAACGATCTATACCTCGCGTAAGTTTATCGAGAAATTGGCTAAAAAAGGGATTGACCTTAATGACGCATTTTTTGATAGCAAATTTGTTTATATGGAAGACTTGAAATCAGAGATTAAAAAAGCGACTAGTTTACGAACTTTAATAACAGTTTTAATCTTACCTGCCTGGCTATTAAAGCTGTTTTATTGCAAGAAGGTCAGTATTAATTCTCCTGCTGCAATTTTATTTTCCAGTGGCAGTGAAGGTACACCCAAAGGCGTGATGTTAAGTCATCGCAATATCATGGCTAATCTGAAACAAATATCGGATATGCTAAATACCCAGGATACGGACGTTGTTATGGCAAACTTGCCATTGTTTCATGCCTTTGGTCTGACTGTGACGACATTCATGCCATTGGTTGAAGGGATACCCATGATCTGCCATCCGGACCCGACAGATGCAGTAAATATTTCAAAGGCTATTGCAAAATATCGTGCAACTATCTTTTGTGGCACGTCTACCTTTTTACGACTCTATACGAAAAACAGTCGTATCCATCCATTGATGCTGGAATCATTACGCATCATTGTTGCTGGTGCAGAAAAGCTAAGCCCTGATGTTCGCGACGCATTCAAACTGAAATTTAATAAAGACATCTATGAGGGTTATGGTGCAACCGAAACAACACCTGTTGCGAGTGTCAATATTCCTGATGCCATTGATGTGAATTATTGGCAAGTACAACTCGGAAATAAACTCGGAACAGTAGGTATGTCCTTACCAGGCACAAGTTTTAGAATAGTCGACCCGGAATCATTGGAAGAATTAACAACAGGTGAAGATGGTTTAATATTGATTGGTGGTAGCCAGGTCATGTTGGGTTATCTGGATGATGAAGAAAAGACCAATGAAGCTATTACAGTGATAGATGGTAAGCGTTGGTATAAAACCGATGATAAGGGACATTTGGATGAAGATGGTTTTTTGACAATAGTTGATCGCTATTCTCGTTTTGCCAAATTGGGTGGCGAGATGATCAGTCTGACATCCGTTGAAGAAACGGTACGAAATGCTTTGAATAATCCTGAATTTGAATTGGTTGCTGTTAATCTTCCCGATGAAAAGAAGGGTGAGAAAATTATATTAATGATTACAGAAAAATGTCAACTTGAAGATATTAAAAAGGTAATGCTTGATGCAAACGTAAATCCATTGATGATTCCATCAAAAGTCAAGGTGGTTGATGAAATTCCAAAACTGGGTAGCGGCAAAACTGATTTTAAATTGGCACGACAACAACTACTTGAACCAGGCTAAGTCTCTTTAATAAGGTCAATAGATAATAAATGTTAGCTAATGGTGTCCAGGACGATGTGCACGAAGCACAAGTATCGCGAGTGCATGGACGCACAGGAGCGATTAGGACGTAGTCCTCTTCTTTCTTATGAAGTCGTAACGAAAGTTATAGATGAAATTTAACAGAAGTAAGAAGTCTGGTGCCCAGGAGAGGACTTGAACCTCCACGGGGTTACCCCCACTAGCACCTGAAGCTAGCGCGTCTACCAATTCCGCCACCTGGGCATTTTTTTCAGATTTTCACCAATTATATACTGAGCTTTCTTTCGACAACGTCCCGACACGCTACGCGCGGCCGCTCTCGGACTCCATGTCCTTCGCGGCACTTATGCATCCGTGCATGTCGTCTACCAATTCCGCCACCTGGGCATGTTATAGTGTTGGAACTTAAAGAAGGGCGGACTTTAACTAGCCACCATATTATTGTCAATCAATCTGAGAACTTTGCACGAATGATCTTTTGTCCTCATACTTCGTTAAAAATATGCTCGAATGCTCATTTATTATGTATAAACTTCGCTTCTGCGCGTATTTTTGCCTCGTCTGAGAACAAAATCTCTATCCATGCAAAGACCTCAATCTAAATCATGAGTAAAAAAACAAAACCAAAATTATCATCGAAAAAAGTTTTTGACTTACCGGAACGTGAATCTATTATGGAATTCCTACGTGAAACCGGGCGACCCCTTGCTCGTAAGCAATTGGCCGAGGCATTTATTATTCGTGATCCTGAAATTCGGCGCGCACTTGGACGTAGGTTGAAAGCGATGACACGTGATGGCCAGTTAATTCGTAATCGTCGTGGTAGTTATGGCTTGATTGAAAAAATGGATTTGATTAAGGGGCGCGTTATTGGGCATCCAGATGGTTATGGATTCGTCGTGCCCGATGAAGGTGGTAAGGATCTATTTTTATCAGCACGCGAAATGCGAACGGTTTTAAATGGTGATCGTGTTCTGGTTCGTCAGGTTAATGTCGATAGGCAAGGTAAACGAGAAGGCTCATTGGTTGAAGTATTGGAACGCACAAACCATCAACTCGTAGGGCGTTATTATGAAGAAAGTGGTATTGCTTATGTTGTACCCGATAATAAACGGTTAAGTCAGGATATGTTAATCTCGCCCGGCGATAAAAATAATGCGAAGCACGGACAATATGTTGTTACGCAAATAATTCATCAACCGGAAAAACACCGGCAACCCATAGGAAAAGTTCTGAGTATTATTGGTGATGGCCTGGATGCCAGTATGGCAGTCGACATTGCTATACGAAGTTATGAACTACCATTTGAATGGTCTGAAGATGTTAAACAAGAGATCGAGGGGTTAACAGAGGAAATAGAGTCAGAAAATATTTCCAATAGAGTCGATAGCCTTGATATTCCATTCGTTACGATAGACGGAGAAGATGCGCGTGATTTTGACGATGCTGTTTTCTGTGAAAAACAAGGAAGCGGTTGGCGTTTATTGGTTGCTATTGCGGATGTCTCTCATTATGTAAAACAACAAAGTGTATTGGATGATGAAGCACGTTTACGAGGAACATCTGTTTACTTCCCTGAACGTGTCATTCCGATGCTACCAGAAATTTTATCCAATGGTTTATGTTCACTTAAGCCTGATGTTAATCGGTATAGTCTGGTTTGCGAATTAAATATCGATGCTAAAGGTAAGGTTAAACGTTCGTTTTTTTATAAGGCTATCATTAGATCGGCAGCACGATTAACGTATACAGAGATGTCTGCAATCGTTGTCGACAAGGATAATGATGCCAGAAAGAGGCGTGAGCAATTAGTAAGTCATCTGGATGATTTATACAAACTTTATCAACTATTACATGCAGAACGAAAGAAGCAAGGCTTGATTGATTTTTCATCACTTGAATCACGCTTTGAATTTAATGATGAAGGACATATTGAATCAATACATCAAATTCAGAGAAATAACGCCCATCGTTTAATAGAAGAAATGATGTTGGTTGCAAATGTTGCTGCAGGCGATTTTCTCCAGGAACATGAGATTTTAGGTTTGTATCGAGTTCATGATACGCCCAAACTTGAAAAACTTGAGAATGTGCGCTCATTATTATCTCAACTCGGTTTGTCCTTAGGTGGTGGCGAAGAACCAACTTCTAAAGATTATGCGAAGCTGGTTGAAGTGATCAGAAAACGTGATGACTCGCAAATGCTGGAAACTGTTTTACTACGTAGTATGCCGCTTGCGGTATATAGTATGGAAAACGAAGGTCATTTCGGTTTGGGATTTCCTACTTATGCACACTTTACTTCACCCATCAGGCGTTATCCTGATCTGATGATTCATCGGGCAATTGTGCATATCATCGAAGGTAATCCTTCAACAACGTTTGATTACTCTCAACAAGCGATGTTGGAATTGGCCGAACATTGTTCAATGACAGAGAGACGCGCAGAAGAGGCATCGCGCGATGCGATACAACGCCTTAAGTGTGCTTTCATGAAAGATAAGGTTGGCGAAACCTTTAATGGTATGGTGAGTTCAGTCACTTCATTCGGGTTGTTTGTTGTGCTTGATGATATTTTCATCGAAGGACTGATACATATTAGTACACTACCAGTTGATTATTATCATTATGATTCAATCACGCATAGTTTACATGGTGAACGTGGTGGCAAGGTATTTCGACTCGGCCAGAAATTAAAAGTATTACTAACACGTGTTGATCTGGATGAACGCAAAATAGACTTTGAATTACAAGATTAATCATAGGTTTTTAAATGAGTAAGCGAACGGAACGACTCTTTGGGATCCATACTGTTAAGCAGGTTTTACAAAACTCACCTGATATGATTCTCAATGCCTGGTTACAACAATCACTTGAGTCAGAATCGATACGTTTTATTCATGACGCTGTTAATAATTTGGGAATTTCGATTCAATCTGTACCGCGTTCTACTTTGGATAAAATGACAAAAAATCAGAATCACCAAGGTGTTATGTTAGAAGTCAGGAAAGCAACGAGGAAAACAGAAAATGATCTCGATGAAGTATTGGAACAACACAAGAGTAATAATCCTTTATATTTAATTCTTGATTCAGTACAAGATCCGCATAATCTGGGTGCATGTATTCGTACTGCTGAAGCTGCGGGTGTAACAGCGATTATTATTCCCAAGGATCGTGCGGCCAGTATTAATGAAACCGTTAGAAAAGTTGCTAGTGGAGCAGTAGAAAATGTGACTGTTATTAGTGTTGTTAATCTGGTACGTGCAATAAAGAAGATAAAAGAATCGGGTGTCTGGGTAATTGGCACAGCCGGTAATGCCAAAGAATCAATCTATGAGCTTGAGATGATATCAGCAACAGCCATAGTCATGGGTGGTGAAGGTAAAGGGATGAGATCCTCAATCAGGAAGGAATGCGATTACATAGGTTCACTGCCAATCAAAGGCCAGATAGAAAGTCTGAATGTCTCTGTAGCCGCAGGTGTTGTTTTATATGAAGCAGTCAGGCAACGAAGAGCTCTATAACTGAGAATTTGTGAATAATAGTCAGAAAATTAGCACGATTTAGCGATTTAAAGATGATTTTCCCCATTTTGGTAAGGGATGTATTGCAGTCGACAATTCAATCCTTTAGAATCGCGCCCACTTAATTAGTCCTTGCCTCACTCTGAATTAACCGGGGAGGCTTATAAACCAAGAGGATACACTATGCGACATTATGAAATTGTCTTTCTGGTCCATCCGGATCAGAGCGAGCAAGTCCCTGCGATGATAGAGCGCTATCAGAACATCATCACAAGCAACAATGGTACTATCCATCGTCTGGAAGACTGGGGGCGCCGGCTTCTGGCATATCCAATCAATAAAATCCACAAGGCGCATTATGTCCTTATGAATATTGAATGTGATGCCGAATCTCTAAAACAATTGACAGAAGGTTTCCGCTTTAATGATGCTGTCATCCGTAATCTGGTTATCAAAAAGGATCAGGCAGTAACCGAGCCTTCTTATTTAGTTAAATCCAAGGATGAAGAAGTCACTAGTCCAGAAGCTGTCAAGGCTGAAAATACTGAGGAAGCCGCCAGACCAGAACCTGTCTCTGAAAGTACTGTTGAATCAGATTTTAACGAAGTTAATGACGAAACCAGCCAGGATGAAACGGTTGATAAATCAGCCGATACACCTGATACAGAAGAATAAATCAAGAGGATTATCAAATGGCTCGCTATTTCAAACGTAAACGGTTTTGTCGTTTTACTGCAGAAGGTGTCAAAGAGATTGATTATAAGGATCTTAATACACTAAAGAATTATGTATCTGAAAACGGGAAAATTGTCCCTAGTCGTATTTCAGGAACAAATGCTCGTTATCAACGACAGTTATCAACTGCAATCAAGCGCGCACGCTATCTTGCTTTGATACCTTATTGTGACGCGCACTAGTCTGATTCTATAAATATTAATAAAACATGTTTATCTATTGTTAGATGGACTGATGGTACAGAAGCCAATTGTTTATTGGCTGAGCTGTAGTAATAACTAAATTGATCGGCAACTACATATTGAGTGGCAGATTTCAGGCCATTGCAACGACAACATTGAGTGCTCTGATTTCGTTGTTAATGCCACCATTTGCCTATCTGATTAGTGGCTCAGTAATTGCCTTGATTACCCTGAGAAAAGGGGTTGCCATAGGTCTGCAAACATTAATTGCAAGCTTATTGGTCTTACAAGTTTTTTCTGTGGTTGCGGGATTGCCATTGCAACCCAGTTTGGCATATGCGTTGGTGATTTGGTTGCCTGTCTGGTTTTCTTCTTCAGCACTACGTATGAGTGAGCGACAGGGAATATTAGTAATCACGGTCGGGTTACTTGCAGTATCGTTAATTGTTGCAATCTACATAATCATTGGTGATGTCTCTACCTGGTGGCAACAATGGTTAGATGTAATGCTTGAGAAAGCGGTACCACCTGAGCGTATTGACCAATATAAGGAAGTATTGGAACCGGCTGTTTCGATGATAAACGCGATGATGCTATCAGGTTTAACACTGAATATTATAATGAGCGTTATGTGTGGGAGATGGTGGCAATCCAGATTATTTAATCCGGGCGCATTTCAAAAGGAATTTTTTGCACTGCGCTTACCATCAGCGATATTACCCGTTAGTGCCATGATTGTGTTATTGGTATTTACTCTTGGTGAGCCATGGCGGGACATGTTCAGGGATATCATGGTTATTTTGATGTTCATGTATTTGATACAGGGCATCTCATCAGTACATCGTAATGTTGATAAGTTAAAACTATCAACAGCCTGGATCGTAACGATGTATTGCTTGCTATTACTGTTGCCTCAAATGGGATTATTTATTGCCTGTTTGGGCATGACGGACGTTTATGTTGATTGGCGTAGAAAAAAGATTGGCTCAGAAAACGAATCGTGAGACGAGCCTGTAAAGAATCTGTTATCATGAAATTATTATAAGAGGTAATCTGATGGAAGTTATTTTGCTTGAAAAAGTATATAAACTTGGGGAACTGGGTGAACAGGTCAAGGTTAAGCCTGGCTTTGGTAGAAACTACCTTATCCCGAGTGGTAAAGCCGTTTCTGCAACTACAGAGAATATTGCCAAGTTTGATGCACGCAGAGCTGAGCTGGAAAAGCGGCAACAAGAGGCGTCAACTATAGCTATTGCACGTGCTGAAAAACTGAACGCTGTTAGTATTTCTATAGCACGTAAAGCTGGCGCAGAAGGTAAATTATTTGGTTCAGTTGGAACCATCGATATTGCAGAAACAGTTACTGGAACCGGTGTCGAGTTGGCCAAACATGAAATCAGATTACCGCAAGGACCAATTCGCAGTATTGGTGAATATGAACTTACTGTTCAACTTCATGCTGATGTATCTGCGACAATCATGGTGAGTGTTGTTCCGGATGAAGACACCTGATTTTTCAGACCGGACAGCAATTTAATTAATTTCTTCGTGATAGCCTGTAGTTTAATGGCTATCTGGAGTTGTGTGGATCAACTTTTGATCCAGGGGAAGCTTGATGCAGGAACCGGTACAAACATCCTTATCGAGTGATGCTGAAACTACAGCATTAAAAATACCACCACATTCAATCGAAGCCGAACAAGCTGTATTAGGTGGTGCATTCCTTGATAAAGAAGCCTGGGACAAGGTAGCCGAGCGAGTCCGCGAAGACGATTTTTACCGCAAAGATCACCGTATTATCTTTCGTGCAATTAGCCAGCTTAGTGATGAGGGACAACCTTACGATATCGTTACAGTTGCCGAGTGGCTGGAAAATAACCAACTACTTGACGAGTCAGGGGGAATGCGTAAACTTGCCGCGCTTGCCGAGAATACGCCTAGTGCAAGTAATATCAGCGCCTATGCTGATATCGTTAGAAAACGTTCCATTCTTAGACAGTTAATCTCCGCTACTACTGATATAAACGATACAGTCTTTAATCCACAAGGGCGAAGTAGTGAACAGATTCTGGAATTTGCCGAGCAAACGGTATTTGAGATTGCCGAACAGGAAAACCGTGGCAGAAAAAGTTATCAACTCATCAAGGAATATTTGAAAGATGCATTGAATAGAGTGGATGAGCTTTTTCACAAGGATAGCCCGATCACAGGTATCGCCACCGGTTATGATGATCTGGATCTAAAAACAGCGGGGTTTCAACGTTCGGACTTAATCATTGTTGCCGGTCGTCCATCAATGGGTAAGGCCCAACCGCTTGATGCAAAAATTCGTACTCTCAATGGTTGGAAGACCATGGGAGAACTGAAAATGGGCGACCATCTTGCTTCTGTCGATGGTCGTAAATCCAGAGTGGCTGCTATTTTCCCTCAGGGTGTAAAAGATATCTATCGCATTACTTTTTCTGATGGCCGTAGTACGGAAATATGTGCAGAACACTTATGGCGTGTACATTATCGTTCCTGGGACAATCCCCGCATTCTATCTACTGAAGATATCCAGCAATTGTTAAAGCGTAAACGATATCAGAATCGTTTATGGATCGACCGTTGTTCTGGCGATTTTGGACATAACCAGTCCTTGCCAATAGAACCATGGGTGCTTGGCGCTTTATTGGGAGATGGTAACCTAAAAGATAGTGCTGTGCGTTTTTCAACTGCCAGTAGTGAAATGCTTGATACGCTCTCCACTTGCCTTGGTGAAACTTATACCCTTCGAGCGGCAGGTGGGTATGACTATCGTATAGTACAAACCAAGGACCATCGTCGACCGGGGCGACAAGGCGTTTGGCCAAATCCGCTTAAAGAAGATTTGAAAACGTTGGGTTTGTGGGATCTTGGTGCCGAAGATAAATATGTCCCAGAACTCTATAAAACAGCAGAAAAAGAAGCTCGTCTTGATATATTACGCGGACTACTTGATACCGACGGTTGGGTTGAGTCGTGGGGAAGTATTCGTTTTACTACTGTCAGTGAGCGCCTGGCTGATGACGTTGTAGAGTTATCACGCTCTATTGGGGGGTGGGCGACAAAAAGACGGCAGCGTAAACAATATACTTACAATGGAGAGAAACGAGAGGGACGCGACGCCTGGGTTATCAATATACATTACGCAAAACCGGAGCAGTTGTTTACGCTTGCTGAGAAAAAAACGCGTGTCATTTCCGATATAAAACGGCGTAGAATGCCAGTTATCAAATCTATTGAGCTGGCGCGAAAAGCCGAAGCACAATGTATAGCCGTAACACATCCGGACAAACTGTATATTACCGATGATTATGTTGTCACGCATAATACTGCACTGGCGGTTAATATTGCAGAAAACGCCGCTATAAAAGATAAGCATAGTGTTGCTATTTTTAGTATGGAAATGCCCGGCGAACAATTGGCTATGCGAATGATGTCCTCATTAGGTCGTATTGACCAACATAAGGTTCGTACCGGAAAACTGGATGATGAAGACTGGCCAAGGTTGACCTCAGCTGTCAGCATACTACAGGGATCCAAAATGTTCATTGATGATACACCGGCATTGACTCCAGCTGAGTTGAGGGCACGTTGTCGTCGTATTTCTCGGGAACATGGGCTCGGCCTTATCGTCGTTGATTACTTACAATTGATGCAGGTTGCAGGGACTACTGAAAATCGTGCAACAGAAATTTCGGAAATCTCACGCTCTTTGAAGGCAATGGCAAAAGAGCTTGAAGTTCCTGTTATTGCTCTATCACAGTTAAATCGAAGCCTGGAATCACGACAGGATAAACGACCTGTCATGTCGGATCTTCGCGAATCAGGCGCCATCGAACAAGATGCCGATGTGATTCTCTTTATTTATCGTGATGAAGTCTATGATGAAGAGAGCCCTGATAAAGGAATAGCTGAGATAATAATTGCTAAACAACGAAATGGGCCAATAGGAAAAGTCAGACTGACATTTCTTGGTCAATTTACACGCTTTGAGAATTATGTAGAGGGTTATATAAGTCCCCCGGTCGGGGATTATGAATGACCCGGCCATCAAGGGTAGTTATAGATAAACAGGCACTGAAACATAATTTTCGGCGCGCACAAGAATTAGCTCCCAATTCAAAAATCATGGCCATCGTTAAGGCAGATGCCTATGGTCATGGTCTGATCAGGGTGGCTAATACACTCAGTGATGCGGATGCGTTTGGTGTTGCATGTCTTGAAGAAGCAGAACAGTTAAGATCTGCTTCGATCACAACACCCATCGTATTACTTGAAGGCCCACATAAAGCGATTGATTTATCTCGTATCGTCCAACTTCAACTGGATATCGTGATTCATAATGAATTCCAACTGGAGATATTGGAACAAGTAACAATCAATGAACCACTTCAGGTCTGGGTAAAGATAGATACTGGGATGCATCGATTAGGAATTCCGGTTAATAATCTTAGTGATGTATTACTGCGCTTATCAAATTGTTCGAATGCTAAAAAAGATCTGAAATTAATGACACATCTTGCCACTGCTAATGAAAAGGATAATTCTCTAACACAACTACAATTAGAAATATTTAATCAGGTTAGTGACGGACTTGAATTAGAAAAAACAATTGCAAATTCAGCAGCTGTTATCAGTTTTCCTGAAGCACATGCTGATTGGATACGACCAGGATTAATGCTTTATGGTGTGTCTCCAATGCTTGATAGTCAGGCTAATGAACATGGCTTAAAGCCTGTTATGGCATTGGAATCTGAAATAATTTCAATTCAACAATTACTAAAGGGTGATCCTGTTGGTTATGGTGCGACCTGGCGATGCCCGGAGGATATGCCTGTCGGTGTGGTTGCTGCCGGGTATGGAGATGGTTTCCCACGGCATGCCAGGTCTGGCACTCCTGTTCTTGTCAGTGATGTTCGTTGTTCATTAATCGGTCGAGCATCAATGGATATGTTAACGATTGATCTGAGAAATCAACCCGAGTCCAAGATTGGGGACAAGGTTGTCTTATGGGGTGAATCCTTGCCTATTGAAGAAATAGCCAGATATAGTGAAACAATTCCCTATGAATTGTTATGTGGTGTTCATAAACGTCTGGAATTTGCAGAACGTAGTTAGTGGACTTTCAATATGATATTAATGATTAATCATACTGAAAGGTTTTGGTTGTTTTTCAAGACGCACTGTGAATACATCCTTGTACGTTCGAATGCCGCATCCCTGCGGCATACGGTCTTGAAAAACAACCCGAACCTTTTATTACCCGAATTATTAATTCGATTAACTACTGTCCCGTATCTTTCTTAAATTATGCGAGCCAAAATCAAATTTCAATGTAATGAGTGCGGTGCAGAAACACCGAAATGGGTTGGTCAATGTCCGGAGTGTATGGCCTGGAATACATTGCAAGAAGTCTTGATTGAAAAAAAATCTGCAGCAAATACCAGCCGGTTTCGTGAGCTTCTTGCTGGTCCTTCTGAAGTTTGTTCATTGGGTTCAGTTGAGATGACCGAAACACCAAGGCAACAGACGGGATTATCTGAAATAGATCGAGTGATGGGCGGCGGTCTTGTTAAAGGTTCAGTAACTTTGATTGGTGGTGATCCAGGAATAGGTAAATCAACCTTACTATTACAAACGCTTTCCAGTCTGGATAATGAATCAGATGTTCCAAGCTTATATGTCACCGGTGAAGAATCTGTACAGCAAGTTGGATTACGTGGCAAGCGTCTTGGTTTATCTCTGGATTCACTTCGTATATTAACTGAGAATCATCTTGAACGGATTCTCAATGTTGTGAGTAAAGAGCAAGTGAATGTCATCGTTATTGACTCAATACAAACCGTTTACAGTGACATTTTGCAATCTGCACCTGGGTCTGTTGCTCAAGTAAGAGAATGTGCCGCCCAACTAGTACGATTTGCCAAACAAACCGATACAGCCTTGTTTTTGGTTGGACACGTTACTAAAGAAGGTACGTTGGCAGGACCCAGAGTGTTAGAGCATATGGTTGATACGGTGCTTTATTTTGAGGGAGATAGCAGTAGCCGTTATCGTGTTGTACGTACAGTTAAAAATCGTTATGGCGCAGTCAATGAATTGGGTATCTTTGCCATGACTGATAAAGGACTAAGAGAAGTTTCTAATCCTTCCGCAATATTTTTATCACGTCATGACGACCACGTTTCAGGTAGTGCAATTATGGTAACAAGAGAAGGCACACGACCCATGTTGGTCGAAGTTCAAGCATTGGTGGATCCATCACATTTAGGAAATCCGAGACGTGTCGCCCTTGGCCTTGAACAAAATCGATTGGCTATGTTATTAGCCGTATTGCATCGTCATGCAGGTATTTCTATGAGTGATCAGGATGTATTTATAAATGTTGTCGGAGGTGTACGTATTGCTGAAACAGCAGCAGATTTACCTCTATTGCTTGCAATCATATCAAGTTATAAAAATAAACCTTTGCCCAATGATATGGTAATGTTTGGTGAAGTTGGTTTGTCCGGTGAAATTCGGCCAGTACAAAACGGTATAGAAAGACTAAATGAAGCGGTTAAGCATGGTTTTAAACAATCACTTATCCCGATTGCAAATAATCCAAAAGACGCTATATCGGATGTGGATATACAAACAGTAACGCATATATCACAAGTTATGGAAAAAGTGGGTTTCTGAATTTATTGAACTCTTATTGTGCCAACATATTTGAAATCTCGCGATCAAGTAACTGTTCATCACCAAGATTTAACTCAACCAGGCGTCTTAGAATCGTAACACTATCAAGGTCTATATGTTTGCAAAGGAATCCGATTTGTTCTTTTTCTGTATGAGCAAGTTTAACTTCCATGTTTATTTCAGAGTCACTGTTATCCAACTGAATTGATAATTTGAAATCATCAATATTGTTTTGTTTCCAATTATCCGGCCTCAAGATCAGAGCACCCTTTAGTGATATATCTACTAATTTTGATTTCCATTCATTACCATCGTCATGCAATGTAACAGGCGCATCAAAAGCGATACGATTGAACTGGCGTTTTTCTGTATTAACTGCTTGAAGATTCATTAAATAAGCTCCTGTCTGTTTTAGTAAGATTTAAATGCAAAAATCAGACCGGAAAATCAATTTTCACTGCTTTCAGGTATCTCCAGAAGTAACTTGAGACGTGCCATTTTTACTGAATTTTCAGAGACTTGTGTGATTTCGACCAGATAATTATCGATCTTCAAAGTTGTACCTGATTCTGGAATATATTCTAAATGTTCTAACAATAGCCCATTTAATGTTTTTGGCCCTTCAGTTGGCAGATTCCATTTCAATTGACGGTTTATCTCACGCAGGTGGGCCGAACAATCAATCAGATAATAACCATTTTCCTGGGCTTGAATATCCAGATTGTACGTTTGCATATCTGAAGTAAATTCACCGACTATTTCTTCAAGTATATCCTCTATTGTCACCAGACCCTGGATCACACCATATTCGTCTACAACGATACCAAAACGACATTTATTTCGTTGGAAATTCATCATTTGTGTGTGCAGCGGTGTGCTCTTCGGGACAAAATAACAATCAATCAGGATATCTTTGATGGATTCTTTTGTGATCTCGTTTTTGTCATTCATGATCCGAGGCATACGACGAATATGGAGAACACCGATAATATTATCGATATTGGACTGGTAAACGGGTAAACGCGTATGTTGGCAATGACTTATTTGTTCAATAATTTCATTAATCGGGTCATCCAGATCAATCGCAGCGACTTCATTACGTGGCAGCATGATGTCATCAACAGTGACATTTTCCAGTTCGAGAATATTAATCAACATGCGTTGGTGACGTTGTGGGATTAGTGTTCCTGCTTTTCGCACTATGGTTCTTAATTCGTCGCGAGATATAGGAGCATCTTCCTGCTCTTCGAGATTTAGCCCTGTCACTGACAATAAACCATTTGAGACCCAGTTGATTAACCAGACAGCTGGATAGGCAATCTTCATCAGTGGAGCAAGTATATAGCTTGCCGGGAAGGCAATGATTTCTGGTTTGATGGCAGCAAGTGTTTTTGGCATTACTTCTGCAAAGATTAAAAACACCATAACTAAAACAATCGGTGCCAATGCAACGCCTAAATCACCGAATAAGCGGATACCGATCAAGGTAGCGACTGATGCGGCGACAAAATTAACCAGATTATTGCCTAATAAAATAAGGCCAATTAAGCGGTCCGGACGTGACAGCAGCTTTTCTGAAACAATAGCGCTTCGTTTCCCTTCCTTGGCAAGATGTCGTAGTCGATAACGATTCAACGCTATCATGGCTGTTTCCGAACTGGAAAAAAAAGCAGAAAAGATGATTAAAAGTAACAGAACCCCAAAGAGAACCGATAGCGGAATATCGTCCAAAAATTAATGACCTCAATTATTAACAAATGCTATTGTGATTGATCACCCTATGCCCCTGTCAAGTGATTGTGAGCTAAAAATCGTTTTTAAACGCGATGTAAAATGACTTCTAATACAAATTTGGAACCAAAATAGGCAAGTAACAATGCCACGAATCCACCCAAAGCCCAGCGAATAATGCGTTTCCCGCGCCAACCAGCTGACCAGCGTCCCCAGAGTAAAATGCAATAGATAACCCAGGCAAGTATTGACAATACAGTTTTATGGACAAGATGCTGTGCAAACATGTCATCTATAAACATCATTCCTGATGCGAGACTAAGGCTTAACAGGAAAAAGCCAATCACGATGATTTGTATCAGCAGATCCTCCATGACTTGTAATGGAGGCAATGTATTCATGATTATTGCTGCACGTTTAGCCTTGATAAGTCTTTCCTGGACGGCAAGCAGTAGTGCCTGAAAAGCACCAATCATTAATAAGCTATATGCACAAATTGATAAAAGAATATGGATACGTAAACCCGTTGATAAGGATTCATTGAGAATCCGTTCATCCGGGATAAACAGTTCCAGTAAAATTGCCAATCCTGCGATTGGAAATAACATCAGGAGTAGATTTTCCAGCGGACGATACAGAGAAGTGAGTAGTACGATTAATGCTACCAGCCATCCCACAAGTGAAACGGCATTAAAAAATCCAAAATCCAGGCCATTACTCAAAATGATCGATTGATACAATAAATGGGCGTGCAACATTAAGGCGATAATGCCAAATAGGAGGAAAATCGACCGGGTTTTGTTAAATATACCTGATGAGCCATAAATCTTTGCGCCTAATAGAAATGTAGACGTCAGGTATAACAGGACAGCTATAGCAGGTTGAATACTCATATATTGATGTTGTCTATACTAAAAACCAGATGATTGCATATTCTGGCTAACTGTAGAAGTGTTGATTATTCTGTAGCCAGGGCGACCGGTTTGAGTTAATAAGTTAGAATAGCATCAGATTTTTCACACGATACAGATGAATTTAGATAAATATGTTTGATATTCTTTCCGAGAAATTAACCCGGGTTTTTAAAGATTTACGTGGTCATGGTCGTTTAACCGAAGAAAATATCAGTGATGGACTACGTGAAGTCCGTATTGCCTTGCTTGAAGCTGATGTCGCATTACCCGTTGTTCGTGATTTTATTCAACATGTACGTGATCGTTCTCTAGATAAAGAAGTTTTAACGAGTCTCACGCCCGGACAGGTATTAATCAAGATTGTTAATGAGGAACTGGTATCCCTGATGGGAGAAAACCACGAACCATTAAAACTCAATACACAACCACCCGCAGTTATTCTTCTTGCTGGACTTCAGGGAGCAGGAAAGACAACGACTGCTGCAAAACTGGGACGTTTGATAAAGGAAAAACAACACAAAAAGGTTGCTGTTGTCAGTTGCGATGTATATCGACCGGCAGCAATTAAACAATTACAAACACTGGCGCATGAAAATGATTTAGTCTGGCTTCAAAGTGAAGAAACTGAACAAGCAACCACAATTGCATCTAAAGCATTAGATGTTGCCAGGCGTCAGCTTATCGATGTTCTTATCGTTGATAGTGCCGGTCGTTTACATATTGACGATGAGATGATGCATGAGATTCAATCTGTACATAATGTACTTGCACCCGTTGAAACGCTGTTTGTTATAGATAGTATGATGGGTCAAGACGCAGTTAATGCTGCGGCTGCTTTTAATAACGCTTTACCGTTAACCGGAACAATCTTGACCAAAGCCGATGGTGATGCACGTGGTGGTGCTGCACTTACAGTCAAGTATGTGACAGGTAAGCCAATCAAGTTTATTGGTACCGGTGAAAAGAGTGATGAATTATCACCGTTCCATCCAGACCGTATTGCTTCTCGCATTTTGGGTATGGGGGATGTCCTCAGCCTGATAGAAGAAGTAGAAGGAAAAACGGATCAAGAACAAGCGCTTAAACTTGCAAAGAAACTTAAAAAAGGAAAAGGATTTAGCCTGGAAGATTTCCGTGAACAGTTAAAACAAATGAGTGGCATGGGTGGAATTGCCGGGATGCTGGATAAATTACCTGGAATGCAACAACTACCCGCAGGTGTTGCTGCTCAGGTTAATGATCGTGAGTTTGTTAAATTGGGCGCAATTATTGACTCCATGACACGTAAGGAAAAGGTTAATCCCGAAATTATTAATGGATCACGTAAGAAAAGGATTGCCGCAGGCTCTGGAACTCAAATCCAGGATATTAATAAACTGTTAAAACAATTTAAGCAAATGCAAAAGATGATGAAAAAGATGGCCGGTAAAGGTGGAATGGCAAAGATGATGCGGGGTATGGGAGGGAAGATACCACCAAGTGTACCATTCTAAAAAATATATTTTATTGATGCTATATGTAATTACATATTGAATAAAGATGTCAGACGAAACAGAAAAATCTGCACTTGATTATCACCGCTTTCCAAGACCTGGGAAGATAGAAGTTACTCCTATCAAACCACTGGCGAATCAACGTGATTTAGCCCTTGCTTATAGTCCAGGTGTAGCCGAACCCTGCAAGGCAATAGCAACGGAAAGCAGACTTGCGGCTGATTTAACGTCCCGTTCAAATCTTGTTGCTGTAGTAACGAATGGTACAGCTGTACTTGGTTTGGGTGATATAGGGCCACTCGCTGCAAAGCCTGTAATGGAAGGTAAGGGCGTGTTGTTCAAAAAATTTGCAGGGATCGATGTCTTTGATATTGAGATCAATGAAAAGGACCCGGATAAACTGGTCGATATCATAGCCAGCCTCGAACCTACGTTTGGTGGTATTAATTTAGAAGATATTCGTTCCCCGGAATGCTTCCTGGTTGAAGGAAAGCTGCGTAAGCGACTCAAGATTCCGGTCTTTCACGATGATCAACATGGAACCGCGATTATAGTCGCAGCAGCAGTTCTGAATGGGTTGAAAATAATCGATAAAGATATCTCGGAAGTGAAAATAGTTACGACTGGTGCTGGTGCTGCAGGTATCGCCTGTCTCAAGCTTTTGGTTAAGTTGGGTATGGATAAGGAAAATATTATTGCTGTCGACCGTACCGGTGTAATTTATAAAAATCGTCGTGAAGGGATGACACCACATAAACGGATGTTTGCCAGCAATACAAAATTAAGAACACTGGCGGAAGTGATGAAGGGAGCGGATATCTTTCTTGGTCTGTCTGGTCCAGGTGTTATAAAGCAGGAAATGGTAAGGAGTATGGCTGTTAACCCATTGGTCCTGGCCTTGTCCAATCCTATTCCCGAAATTTTGCCAGAAGAAGTAAATGCAGTTCGGCCTGATGCAATTATTGCAACAGGTCGATCAGATTATCCAAACCAGGTTAATAATGTATTGTGTTTCCCCTTTATCTTTCGGGGTGCACTTGATGTTGGTGCAACCACGATAAATGATGAAATGAAAATTGCCCTTATTTATGCCCTTGCAGAATT
Organism: uncultured Enterobacteriaceae bacterium; assembly: GCA_964392105.1. Lineage (GTDB taxonomy): Bacteria > Pseudomonadota > Gammaproteobacteria > Eutrophobiales > Eutrophobiaceae > UBA7359. The sequence goes on along the minus strand of CAYMPA010000016.1, from coordinate 1,311 downwards.
GGCAACAGAAGAAACACCCGAGACAGTTGTCGCAGCTTATGGTGGGCAAGAACTCAAATTTGGAAAAGAATACCTGATTCCCAAGCCATTTGATCCACGATTAATAGTAAAACTTGCACCGGCGATTGCACAGGCAGCAATGGATAGTGGTGTGGCCACCCGGCCAATTAAGGATATGGAAGTATATAAACATCACCTGTCTCAATATGTCTTTGAAAGTGTCATATTAATGCGGCCTTTATTTGAGAAAGCGAAAAGTGATCCTAAACGACTTATATATGCAGAAGGTGAGCAAACCAAGATATTACATAGTGTTCAATCTGTGCTTGATGAAGGTTTGGCAAAACCAATCCTTATTGGTAACGCAGAAATTATCGAATCCAGCATTAAACAAATGGGACTTCGGCTCCGTCCCGGTAACGATATAGAGATCGTTAATCCATTTGAATATATGGATAAACACAATATTAATCTGGATGGCATTTCAGAAGTGAATACTTGTGTCGCGGCCAGTATGATCCAAATGAGAGAAGCTGATGCCCTGATATGTGGAACGGATGGCCACTTTCATGAGCATCTTGATCATGTTTTGGAAAAACTGGGCGTTAGTGAGAAAGTTAATCAGGCAGCAGCGGTTAATGTGTTAATAGTCAAAAAAGGTGTATTTTTTATCTGTGACACTGCCGTCACCGTTGATCCTACTGCTGAACAAATTGCAGAAAATACCTTATTAGCTGCGGAAACAGTGAAGCGTTTTGGTTTAACACCGCGGGTTGCTTTACTCTCATTTTCTAATGGCGATGATATAGAGTCGGAAACCAGTAAAAAGATGTTGGCAGCAATGGAAATAATTAATAAACAGGATCCGGATCTGGAAGTGCATGCGCCCATTCGAGCGGATGCAGCCTTGTTAAGTAGTATACGACGACGTGTATTGCCTTATTCAAAATTTGTTGAAGGCGCAAACCTGTTAGTTATGCCAAACCTGGATTCAGCCAAGATTGCTTATGATATGGTCAAGGTACTGGGGAATGGTATATCTATCGGACCTATTTTGGTTGGACTTAATCATCCGGTACATATTTTGACACCATCTTCAACAGTACGACGTATCGTCAATGCAAGTGCAATCGCTGTTGTCGATGCCCAGATAAAGGCGAGTGAATCGCAGTCCTTGTTAAAATTCGTCTAAGAGACCGTGTAAAAACTATTGCGCTTGCAAATATTTCATTAAAAAATAAGTTTAAAATGCTTATTTATTATTTATAAACTCCGCTTTCATACTTATTTTTACCTCACCTTTGCTTCGCT
>CAYMPA010000015.1:0-31497 GCA_964392105.1 uncultured Enterobacteriaceae bacterium | reverse complement strand
ATAAACTGATTGTATGTCTATTTACCTTATTCATTTTGTTTTTGCCCAATGGATTAAATCAACAACACTACAGGGCTTTACAAAAAATCTCATCGCACCATACCGCGTTATCACTTTTGGTAAGGGAATGCCATTACCCGCAAGTGATGCCTTGTCTGGCACACTAAGATTTTCTGTAATTTCCCTGTTCAACTACAGCTTTTAGGATATATGTTAATTATTCCAGTTCTTGATCTAAGTCGCGGTTTGGTTGTTCATGCAAAACAAGGTCAGCGTTATTTGTATCAACCTGTTACATCTGTAATATCATCAAATCCAGACCCAAAAACCGTCTTGTCTGCTTTTTTCAAATTATACCCTTTCAAGACTATTTATATTGCTGATCTTGATGCTATTCAAGGAACCGGTAATCAGGATATTTTGATTAAAGAATTAGCTTTACATTATAAGCAATGTGAATTCTGGGTAGACGCAGGCATAGAACCGATACAAAACAGACAAGCTTACTTTACAGGTAATAACATAAAACTTGTTTTGGGCTCGGAAAATAATTTACCGATAGAGTCACTTACTAGCTTAATCAAAAATAATCCTGACATCTTATTATCTCTTGATTTTACCAAGCATGGGCTGATTGAAAATTCTTATTTACTAAAAGACGCAACAACATGGCCAAGACAGGTCATAGTAATGATGCTCCATCGGGTAGGTTTAAATAAAGGAATAGATATGCAGTGCCTGAATAAAATTTTAGATCTTGGCAAAAACAAGGATATTTATACTGCTGGTGGTGTGCGTGATATTAATGACCTTCAGCAACTAAACACACTCGGAGTTAAAGGTGTGTTACTTGCAACAGCACTGCATAACAGTTCAATTACAAAAGAAGACCTAAATCACTTTCTTGGTAGATAAATGCACTTCCTGCACCCGCGGCATTACCTGCATGGCCTCGGTTGCCTACATGGATATAACTTATTAGAGCAATGCAGTCGTGTCCGCTCGCGACATTGCCTACACGGAGCTCGGTACCCCCTTGAGGGTGAGGTGGAAATGTCGAAAATGCAGGGGCAATTTTCGACAGTACATCCCTTTAAATCGCCGCTCCTGCGCGTCCTGCGCCCGCGGCATTGCCTACAGGGATGTAGGTACTTAGGATTTGCCTGGAACACAAATTCTGACAATACGTCCATGTAAATTGTCGCTTCGGACTCCTCGGCTCTGGCTCCTGCTTCGCTCTAACTCCTGCATCCATGCAGTCGTGTCCTCTCGCGACATACAGTCCATCCTTGGACATAAAAATGCCCCGAGTTACCGGGGCATTGATATTGCTGGTTACAAATCCAGCAGCTAATACGCTTTATTAATCAATAATTAAGCGTGTGCTGCAAATGGATGTTCAGCTGAACCTTTCTTGCTAACAACTTCTGCAGCTTTAGGTTCACGAGCTACCGCACGCTTGATTGAAAGCTTGGTAGCTTCGTAGTTGTAATCCTGAATCTTGGCATCATCATCAGCCAACCAATGAATGAATACACCTACAGAAATAAAGATGTCATCTGCTTCATCAGCAGGGATAGTGCCATCTTCAACACAATCCATAACCGCCATAGCTACTGCACGCTGAGCAGGGCCGAACATTTGCACAGCTTGCTTTGCGCCTTTAATGGTAACTTTGTTGAAAAGGATGGTATTAGGTTTACAGGCCAGATTTGGAGCTACAACTGCCAACAAGGTGCTGAAACCGTCTTTGTTATTGGTTAATGCGTTAGCGAAAGCTGATTCAGCTGCACTACCACGTGGCCCCATCATCAAGTCAATGTGTGCAACTTCATTACCATCACCCACTAATGCCTCACCAAGTAATACTCTATCAATGACCGCCATTTTCTTGTCTCCTCCATTTTTTAGAAAGCCAAAAAGATTTCCGAATATAGACATCGCTGCCTTCCTATTTGCTAAAGTTAAATATTGAAAAGGGATTTACCCTACCCGTTACTACCGATTGAAGAGATTATATCTCCCCATCTGCATTATTATAAATTCTGCTAGCAGATCAAATTATAGACCAAGAGACTAGCCGCTGTTAAATCAGCGCTTGTCCCTGGGTTATAATTTTTTGCCTTAAGCTCCTTGTCAAAACCCTGTAGCAGTCCGATGCCTGATTCCGGTTCTGGAGAACTATTAAATTTTTCAGCAATGACTCCACTTTTTATTTTTATTTGTTCGGCTATTTGACACCCAAATTTCCGTTCAATATGAGAGTCGACCATTGACGACATATAGGTCAAATAACACGAAACGACCGACCATTTTACACTATTCCAGCGTTTGTCAAAGTATTTAATAGTGGCTAAACCCAACTTAAATACCTCATTAAAATTGTTCGTATACTGCAACGCTATAGAATCCCTTTGACTGGCTAATTCCATCGCAGATATCAAAGAGCAATCAGGTTTGTTATTAACATCCTGGGTGTTTACGCTTCCTAATCCACCTGGATTAGCAATACGTATTGCCTCATAAACTTGATCTGCATCGCTTTGCGTCAAAGAACTTAAAGTAATTTCTAGGTTACGGCGTAATCCATCAATATTATTAAAATCTGACTCAGCAGCCATGACAATCGGGGCAAAAAGTAACAACATACCTAAATTGGTATTGCAGGCAACTGCCTCGCGCGTTGCTTTAACACTTTCCAAAACTCGTAGACCTAAACTACCATTCGCCTGACAAAGTAAAGGGACAGAGACTTCAGCACTGACCAGGAAATCGCTGGTGGTCATATCATGGCCATCAGCATAGGTACTGACATTACCGGGCTTTAATGCCTCAAGTTCGCCCACGAAGCTTGCCATTGCAGCAGCCTCTATCGCAATCCTGTCCATATTAAATTTAATTTGAGCAAACTATAAGCCGGTTATTCTCAGCGATATGCTTAATGAATGAATCAATCAAACATGATGCAATATTAAAATTCACCACATTCTGGAGACCGTACCAGGCAGGAATACTATTAACTTCTATGATATAAAATTGACCCTGTTTATCCTGCATAAGATCAACGCCTGCATAATCTATATCCAGGACTTTACATGCTGATTCAGCCAGATTTGCTATTTCACTATTTATCTTTAATGCTTCACAACTAGCGCCTTGTGCACGATTGGTTATCCAGTCCTGACCACGTCTTAACATTGCTGCCTGTGCTATACCATCAACTACTAATACACGAATATCTGAATATTCATTGTTTTTTCGTTCAATAAATCGTTGTAAATAATAGATGCCAGCAAATTTTTCATCGTGAATAAGCCCTGTTTGTTTATCTACAAGATGTACACCAATACCTTGTGAGCCGAAGAGAGGTTTGAGTACAATCTGATACCCATTTCTGGATTCATTTTCCAGTATGGCATTGACATGTTCGGATGACTCACATATCCAGGTCCTTGGTGTAGGTATACCTGATCTACTTAACAAGAGGCTGGTGAGTGGTTTGTCGACAGTACGCTCTATTGCCCGCGGGGTGTTATAGACAGTCACGCCCAAATCATGGAGCGCATGCAAGATATCAAGCCGAAAGATAACCTGTTCAAGGCTTCCGCCGGGCACACCTCTGACAAAAACAGCTAAAGGAAGTTTGTCAAAGCCAGGGAAACGAAGGTCCTGATCATCTCCGCTTATTTCAATAACACAATCCGTTAAGGATAAATACTGACTTTCCAGTCCATGATCTTTTAACGAGGCCGTTAATTGCCGACCGTGCCAACCGGGATCATCGGTAATAATTGCAACAACTCCATGCATCATGCTGTCAACTTGTAAATGATTTTTCTAACAATGCTTCATCAATTTTACCGGCCTCGTAAGTCTTTCCGGTTTTTACTGAAGTAATTGCTACCTTGGCAGGACTAAAAAGCATGGGATCTATCTTGTAAAAGTCATAGTTTACTTCCTTGAAAACTTCAGCGAAAAGTTTGCCGTAGTCACTGGAGGCGCAGCTAGGCAGTTTATTAGCAAGTAATTCAATTTCATCATCCTCTGCATCTATCTGTAGTTGAATTTCTCCAGCAAATAAAATAGCGTCATTGGTTCGTCCCATACCTGTCATAAAATCATCAGCAACAGGACAAACCGGGGCATAACCCTTACCTTCAATGATCGACTCAAGTGGAAAGCCCAGTGTATGTACTTTGTGCAACGATGTTTCCAAAACGCGTGCAACCACCTGTATTACACCACAGACACTGGTCGTTGGAGTAAGTACCAGTGTCAACTTATCAGAAGAGATACCGCAGCGTGTTGCTATTTTATCTGCCAATTCTACTGGCGGTAATTTATCAACTTCGACCACCATATATGCAGTTTCTGCCTTATCCCTATAAGCCAATTCTTCGAACAGTTCTTCATTACTCCCCATTGCCCTGGCAGGTCCTGAGCCAAGCGCATTGAATGCTCCCTTACCTTCACCATAGTTAAGACTCCAACCTGCATACTGACTTGCCAGACAAGCCAGCACTGGCTCCTTGCTCTCAACATAGACCATCCAATTTGTATTCGCATAGCTGGTACAATCCTCAAGCCTTACCTGTCCTAAACCACCCATGCAAATTTCTGATATCTGTCTACCAGCTTCTACGCTACCCGGCACTGATATACCAGCATCTATAATTTGTGTGCCATTTTCCAGTCTTGATACAGCTATCCGTAATGACTCTGCATTTTCTACTAAATTATCGACTAAAGGTTCCGTCAGTTTATTAAGACTAGGTAATGACGATTGCATATCCACTCTTCCATCCCTCATAATTATTTTATTGTTTACTAAACTTATGCAGCATTCTGCTTTGTTGCAACAATCGATTCAACTTTATCTAATCGGTTAAATAGCAAGGCCTTAACCTTGTCTATTGAATTTTCTTCTGCATGTACAGTACATACTGGAAATTCTGCCCGGATTTCGTTTCCATATGATGGCCGATCTTTTACGTACTTCGGCCAATTTATTCTATTGCTAATTTGAACATCTTGTTTTGCATAAAGAATCGCGTGTCCTCGTAAATTATCAATATTCTCACATTTGTAATCAACCAATTGCCCATTAAAGCAGACCAGATGTGCATCAAACAAAGATTGTTCCGATTCATGCAATTCAAAAGTAGACGGTGGTCGAGGATTAACCTCAAGCACATAAATCTCACCCGTTTCATCAACGATATAATCCAGTCCGCAGAGACCTGTTAATCCCGTCTCCTCCGTTATTGTATTAATAATTTCTTCAATAACATGCATATGTTGATCAGTAGTGACATTTATACTAACTGCTCCCTGATATAAAAAAGGCATATCAGTAAACTGATCTGATTGTAATTGTTGATTAAAACCAACTATGTTTGCATGTGTGCCATTAGCAAGGAATACCACGCTGGATACAATACCTGAAATATATTTTTGATAATAATAATTCGATCTATTATCAGAATAATCATGATCAAGCCACTGCACATGTCCACCACCGATACCTGCAACCTTTTTTATTAACCAATTTTTTGATTCTTTCGGTCTCAAGTGTGAAATTTCAGGGTGATTTATTGAATGTTTATTTAATATCTCACAAAAACTTTCAGGATCTTTCAAACGGTCAATGGTGTTTTTGCTGTTACTCAATACGGGGGCAATATCACTTAAATCATCAAGCAGTTCTGGGCTTGATTCTAATCCAGAACCAATAACAATCTTGATATCTGGATAACGAGATACAACCTCCTGTGTGCTTGCAAACAATGATCCGCGATGGAAACCATCACACTGATACTGTACTTGATGGACTGATTCAGAAATAGACTTTATATCTTCATCAGCAAAACAATCAATTACGTGTACATTATATCCTGCCCGTTTAGCAGAAGCGGCTAATGCTCTACCTGAACGGGCAATAATAAGGAAATCGGTCATCAATCAAACCTTGACCAGAGTGAAACAATGCCATGACTTCGTTTGATATAACAAGTTAGAGTTCTGCTGCAAACTCTCTTGCAGCATCGAATGCCCGTTCATGGTCAAGAAAAAGCGGCCTATCAGCATTCTTCATCATTTCAAACATCGTAAAGTGAACCTTGTACTTAATGTCACCAACAGCTAAGGCGCCGAGACCAACTGCTTTTTTCGGTGTATTTGGCAGTTCTACACCCATATCATGTACTCCGACACCTTCTATTCCCAAAGGTGGTACTGCATTTACGTCCGCTGCTACAAGGAGATTCGTTGCCTGCTCCAATTGTCCTTTAGACAAAATTTGAATGCCTGCTTTTGCAGCACCAATGACAACGTGGGATTCAGTAAGAAACTCCATTACCTTTTCATAGGTACTGCTATCGGCTCCCAACATCTCCACACCAAAACGGGCATTGTATTCAGAAGCATATTCAGTTGCGACTTTAGCGCCTCTACGACTGGTCAAAGATACTTCAGCACCACAGTTGGCCGCCAATATACCGGCACAAACACCTACTGGTCCTGTACCACCAATAATATCGATGCGCTTCCCTGAGAGTGATTCACCAGTCTTGTTTTTCAACTGGACTTCTATACAGGCCATTAATGCCGCAGCGGTCGTTATAGCACCGCTTGGATCGGCAAATACAGAAACTTCAAACGGAAGAACCATTGCTGTTTTTGCGCGATTAAGCATATCAATTGCCAAACCAAACTCTCTACCACCAATAAATATCCCGGTTCGTTTAACACCTTTTTTGCCACGAGAGAAAATCGTGTCTTGCGTTAATGAGTGAATGTCATCCAGCGCGACCTCTGAGTAAGGGATCACCCCATCAAATTCTGCTTCATAGGCCATATTGACATCAAAAGGACTAACATTCTTGGTAGGGTTAAACATATGTAATAAATACGGGTCTTTCATTTTTATCATTATTCCTTTTTGAGTTATAAATTTTTTACTTTTAGATTTTCGTCTTGCAACGATGGTTTTGTATTACTTACTGAAATTGTTGCTTGAGTATTGCATGCTTTACTCATTATGAAACGTAACCTTGATTCAGATCGCCACTTATCGCGAATTCTCTTCAATGCCTGAAAAGCGATTGTTTCATCTGGAAAGATAGCGAATCCGGTTGGTCCCCATGAGCTTTGCCCCATTCCTGTTGCTCCTTCATGACCCATAGTTTCAAGAATGGATTTTAGAAATGGTGATGTGTAGCGTCCCCCTTGAACTGTTGCGAAATAATCACCGACTACATTTTGTATCTGGGTTATAGCATCTCCAAACCGCCCACAATCATTTTCACTAATTGCAGGTAACACTTGCATCAATGTCAGTCGGCAAAGCAAACCTGACATCGTTTCATTCATTGGTGGTAATGCATTAAATGCACGGCGTTCCGGGACGCCATTAATACCTTCTGCCTCATCATCAAACACCAACACGATTCGCCAGTGTTCCGGAAATGGCATATGACTGATCACCGGTGGTATTTCAGTATTCTCTCCCCTGCCACCATCAACAATAAATCCACCGTGCATAAAGGTACCAATACCGACACCTGATCTGGCACCGCGGTGTAATATCGCAGCTAGATGGACTGGTTTTTGTTCAGATAATCCGTATAAGCTGGATATGGCCGATGCGACAGCTAGTGACAATTGTGTCCCGGACCCAAGACCTGCGTGTTCCGGAATGGCGGACTTAATCGTCATTTTAACACCGCCACTAATTCCAAAATGCGATAAGACTTGTTCCGCATAATTTCCAGCTCGTTCTGACGATGGTCCTGCAATTTCTATATCATCGGCGAATTCAGCCATGAGAGAAGTTTCTACATCAGTGATTGATAAGCCCAAACTACCAAACTTTCTTCCAAATCCACCGTGCATATCCAGAAAACCAAGATGTAATCTGGCAGGTGCTATAACTTCTACTGTTTTGTTCTCTGATAACTTTTGTTTTTCTGTTTTCATCTTCATTATGTATATACTTTTTCTGAATAGTCGCTTATGGCCAAGCTACAAAAGCAGCCAAAAACCAATCTATTCTACTTCAACTATGATAATCGAGATACTATAGAGATTGTCTAAAAACTGCGCGATTGCACTACTTGTGGTCTAGTGTAACTGTGGTATTATTCGACACCTATTCGAGGGCTGGATCGTAATATTCACTTTTTATGCGCCGGTAGTCACGCCGTATCAGGAATGATGGATATAAATTACCGCAGTTAAAGGTAACAAAAAATTATAACATTACGGTAGAACAGCATTATGAATAGCGCGGCATTGACATTTCCCAGGTGTGAAATACATCCGCTTTATTTAAAGAAACCAACCTCCGATTCTCCAATTGAGGAAATACCGATCCCGCCCAACCAGGAGATCATCCTGGGACAACATATTGGTGTTCCCTGCGAACTGCTGGTAAAGAAACATGGCAAGGTGCAAGAGGGTGATCTGATAGGTCAGGTGGATAACGGACTTGGGGTTCCAGTACATGCCCCCATTTAACGGCTCAATTGCCAACGTGGGGAGTCCATCCCATCCGTCGGTTCCTCTATCAATATTTTTAATAGGGACAAAATCTACTGTTTGTATGCATATTTTTGGAGACCGCTTTTATGACTGATCTTACCCTTTCTAACGAACTTACCTTCAAGGATCTCTATGATATTGAAGGATTAGTACGTATCGATAGCCTGTTCCTGGATAAACTGAGTCAGATAGATGGAGATTTACACGAACAGTTAATTGAAGCCAGGAAGGAACCAAACAATCTGGAACGAAAAGAGACTTCTGACTTGATGCTGGCACTTGCGCCACACCTGGATTCTTTTTTGGTGGATATGTTTAATATTGGTGAGGCCGCATTAAATCTGAAAAACAAACAGAAGGATCTGGATAATCTCTATACTTGCAAACGCATTTTCGTACAACGCCAATCCGCCAAAGCCTACCCACAAAATGAGGCTGAAACCTTTGACGGTTCGGCGCTCGCCAGTGAACTGGAGAAGCTGTTTGGTACATCACTCAACGAAGTTACATTTGCCAATTATGTAACGAGCTTGCAGGAAGACAAAGAGGCCAACGCTGAAGCCCTCGACCTGGCCAGCCGTTATGCCGCCTGGGCTCTATATACAGAAGCCGGTCATTTACGTCACAAGAATGATGTCCTGTTTCAAAAGCCTGGCAAGACCGATTTCATGAATTTGGTATCCACCTCGACAACTGAAGTACATGGTGTTTCCATGATGGAGATGGGTGAAGGGGAAGCTTACCATCGAGACGGCTTCGAATTGACAGATAATGGAATGGACCTTGTGGGTGGTCTGGACCATGCAAACTATTGCGTGATTTGCCACGAACGGGGCCGGGATTACTGCTCCACGGGCTATCCGGACAAAAAGACCGGTACATTCACCATAAACCCTTTGAAGATCACACTCGCTGGATGCCCGCTCGAAGAACGTATTTCGGAAATGCACCAGGCCAAATTAGATGGGCACACGCTTGCAGCGCTTGCCATTATCGTCGCAGACAATCCGGCCGTGCCCGCTACGGGGCACCGCATCTGTAACGACTGCATGAAATCCTGCATCTATCAGAAACAGGACCCGGTCAACATCCCACAGGTGGAGACCCGGATAGTCAAAGATATCCTTGAATTGCCCTGGGGTTTTGAGATATACAGCCTGATGACGCGCTGGAACCCGCTAAATTTCCAGCGGCCATTACCATTAACAAAGTCCGGTTACAAAATTTTAATCGTAGGCCTTGGGCCTGCCGGGTTTTCACTAGCCCACTTCCTGATGAATGAGGGGCATACAGTCGTCGCTGTAGACGGTCTAAAAATAGAGCCTCTGCCACCTCAAATCTCTGGAGTAATGCCATCTGGCGAGCGTGTCTCGTTCGAACCCATCGAGGACGTCGCAACGCTTTTCGAACCCCTGGATGAACGCTCCCAGGCCGGCTTCGGTGGAGTTGCGGAATACGGTATTACGGTACGATGGGACAAGAATTTCCTCAAAGTTGTCCGCCTGCTTCTTGAGCGGCGAAGTGCTTTCACCATGTTTGGTGGAATTCGTTTCGGAAGCGCCATCACAGCCGAAAGTGCCTATGCCATGGGTTTTGATCATATTGCACTCTGTCTTGGTGCTGGCAAACCTACATTTCTCAATATCCCAAATGGCCTGGCACGCGGTGTGCGGCAGGCATCTGATTTTCTAATGGCATTGCAACTTACAGGTGCAGCTAAAAAAGATTCAGTGGCCAATCTGCAGATCCGTTTGCCGGCAGTCGTTATCGGTGGTGGTCTGACTGCCATCGACACAGCCACTGAAGTTCTGGCTTACTATGTACGCCAGGTTGAGAAGTTTCTCGACCGTTACGAGACCCTGGTCGCGGAAGATAGTGAGGAGGCAATACGCGCCACCTATACGGAAGAGGAACTGACTATCGCCGACGAATTCATCAGCCATGCCCGGGCGACCCGTGCCGAGCGGCAAGCGGCGGCAAAAGAAGGACGCGAACCCAGCTTCATTGACCTTCTCAACCAGTGGGGTGGCTCAACCATCGCTTACAGGCGTCGAATGACCGGTTCACCCAGTTATCAGTTAAATCATGAAGAGGTCGAGAAGGCCATGGAACAGGGGATACGTTTTGCCGAACTACTGGCCCCGACCGAGGTAGAGGTAGATGAGTATAAACACATCAAGACAATCCACCTGGAACGCCAGGCCATCGGCGAAGATGGCCGACCAACGCCAACTGGCGAACACGTATCCCTACCCGCACGTTCACTGCTGATTGCTGCTGGCACACTACCAAACACAGTCCTTGCCCGCGAACATCCCGGGTTTGCAGAAATGGACGGCAAGTATTTTCAGGCAATAAACGAGGACGGTGAAAATGTAACTCCGGAATGGTCGACTAAACCGGAGACATCCCAGATATTGAGAGAAATCCGTGAAGATGGTCGGGCGATGAGCTTTTTTGGTGACTTGCACCCCTCCTACGCCGGTAATGTGGTCAAGGCCATTGCCAGTGCCAAGCAGGGCTACCCGGTTATTGATCGGACCATGAGAAAACAGGCCCCGACAACCACTACACCACAAGACCTGATAGCACAGCTTAATGAAGGTCTGCGTCCGGTCGTTAGGGAGGTTAAGCGTTTGACACCGACTATTGTTGAGGTCATTGTTTATGCCCCTTTTGCGGCTCAAACCTTCAAACCCGGCCAATTTTTCCGACTACAAAATTATGAAGCCAATGCCGTAAGCGTGAATGAGACCTCGCTTGCCATGGAGGGCATCGCTCTCACTGGCGCCTGGGTAGATCGCGAACAAGGACTGGTTTCTGTAATCGTATTAGAAATGGGTGGTTCTTCGAACCTGTGTACCATGCTTAAACCCGGCGAGCCCGTTGTGCTTATGGGGCCCACTGGCGCCCCCACTGAGACACCAGGCGATGAGACAGTGTTGCTTCTGGGTGGCGGTCTGGGCAACGCTGTCCTGTTTTCCATTGGTCAGGCGTTTCGTCAGGCCGGCTCAAAGGTATTGTACTTTGCCGCCTATAAGACAGTACATGATCGCTACCACATCGAGAACATAGAGGCCGCCGCCGACGAGGTCATCTGGTGCTGTGACGAGGCCCCTGGTTTTGAGCCCGGAAGATCGCAAGACCGAACCTTTGTCGGCAACGTCGTCCAGGCGATGGTAGCTTATGCCAAGGGTGAACTGGGCGAGATCCAGATACCACTCGACACTGCTGACCGTATCGTCGCCATTGGTTCGGATATGATGATGAACGCGGTGCGTGAGTCCCGGCACACGGTACTGAAAGAGTATTTGAAGCCCGATCACGTGGGTCTCGGCAGCATTAACTCGCCCATGCAATGCATGATGAAAGAGATCTGTGCCCAGTGTTTGCAGCCACATCGTGATCCGAAAACCGGTGAAGAATCTGTTGTTTTTTCATGCTTCAACCAGGACCAACTCCTGGATGAGGTCGTATTCCCTGCCCTGCGCCAGCGCCTGTGCCAAAATGCAGTGCATGAGAAACTGACCCGCCACTGGATCGCGCATTGTCTGGATAAGGTGCAACAGGAACAGCAGGCTAACTGAGTCAGCAAATAGTATTTTTCATACTGAGTAATAAATATAGAATGTATATTTTTGAATATGACATATAACAGGATGCATAAATCAACAATATCAGTGGAAATGTGATGACAGAAACTATGATTTTAATTCCAGGCCGTACCAGTGAGCAGGGAACGTCCTTAAATAAGGGAAAATTAAAACAAGAATATCAGACTGAAACTTCCATGCTGGATATCAATACGGACGAGATGAAACGCCTTGGGTTAGAGGAAGGCGACCAGGTACGTCTGAGTAACGAGGTAGGAGAAACAATTGTCACCTGCAGGGGAAAGAAGCCCGAAGATTTACCAAATGGTATGTTATTCATCCCCTACGGACCACCTACAACCCATTTGATGGCCAGTGAAACCTATGGCAGTGGCATGCCAGTCTCCAAACACATGGAAGTAACGATAGAAAAAATTGCTGTTAGATGATCGAATATGATTGATTAGCGAGGATATACCATGAGTGAAAATACCCGAACAGTAAAGAATGCGACCTGTACCTTCTGCGGTTGTCTTTGTGATGACATGGAACTCACGGTAGATATAGATGAACATAAAATAACCAAAGCCAAGAAGGCTTGTATTCTGGGTCGGGCCTGGTTTGCTGAGCACGTCATTGAAGATCGACCGGCGGCAATGATAGACGGCAAAGAAGTCAGTTTTGATGAGGCAGTAGAAGAAGCTGCCCAGGTACTGACAAAGGCAAAGTTTCCCATAATCTATGGCTTAAGCGATACCACTTCTGAAGCCCAGCGCGTGGCGGTTTCTATTGCTGATTACATGCACGGCACTATCGATACCACGACATCGGTTTGTCATGGACCTACTGGTATAGCGTTCCAAGGGGTCGGCGAAAGCACCATGACACTTGGCGAAGTGAAAAACCGGGCCGACCTGGTGATCTTCTGGGGAGGTAATCCCGCAGTATCACATCCACGCCTTTTTACGCGTTATGCAGTGACAACCAAAGGCATGTTTATTCCGAAAGGTAAAAAAGATCGCACAATTGTTTTAGTCGATGTAAGAAAAACAGCCAGTTCACCTGTCGCGAATATCAACATCCAGGTAAAACCAGGCAAGGATTTTGAGATGCTTTGGGCATTACGTGCCTTAATCAAAGGTAAAAAAATTGATCCCTCAATAGAGGAAGTGACAGGTGTCTCCCTGGAAGCGTTGCAAGACCTGGCAGAACGCATGAAAAACTGCCGTTATGGTGTGGTCTTTTTCGGTATGGGCCTGACCATGGCACGTGGTCGCCATTTTAATAGTGGTGCATTATTTTCACTGGCAACTGATTTAAATGAATTCACCCACTTTGTCGTTAAACCAGCGCGTGGGCACGGGAATGTTACCGGTGGTGATAATGTTGTTTCCTGGTCCACCGGTTATCCGTTCGGTGTAAATTTCAATCTCGGTTATCCTCGTTTCAATCCAGGCGAATATACCACCGTGGACACGCTTTCAAACAGGGATGCGGATGCGGCGATGTTCATAGCCTGTGACCCCGCTTCCAATTTCCCCAAAGCGGCTATTGAACACATGAAACGGATACCCGTTATTTCACTTGATCCCAAACAAACGATAACCAGTTCACTTGCACATGTCGCTTTTACTACGTCGGTCTATGGCATAAATACTACCGGCACGGTTTACAGGATGGATGATGTACCGATACCGCTGCGGCCGGCCTTTGGTTCTCCTTTTCCTTCTGATGAAGAAATATTGACGGCCATCAAGAACCGGGTATTTGAACTGACGATCGACAGACGCGGTGTATCAGATACACGTGAAAAAAGGAATGTCGCTTAACTGACACATTAGTAAAAGATTTTTTCCATTAATTAATTAAGAATAAAGACAGAGAATTGGAGTTTTAATGACATCTACTACACGCATCGTTAATGGGAAAGTCTATGATCCCATTAACAACATTGATGGGGAAGTCAGGGATATCTGTATCAAAGATGGCCGTATTGTAGAGTCCGTCCCTGATGATGCTAACCGCATCGATGCCCGGGGTATGGTAATCATGCCTGGCGGTGTCGATATTCACTGTCATATTGCCGGTCCCAAGGTCAATGCCGGACGCAAACTCATGCCCGAAGATCACAAACGGGATCCACACCCTGAGACCGCATTCACCCGTTCAGGGTCAGGTGGCATCGTTCCATCAACATTTGCGACCGGCTACCGCTATGCCACCCTCGGTTACACAACTGCAATGGAGGCAGCCGTTCCCCCTCTCTCAGCCAGACATACATTGGAGGAACTGGACGATACTCCGGTTATCGATAAAGGCTTCTACGTTTTACTTGGCAACAATATTTTCCTGCAACAGTTAATAAAAGAGGGCCGTCAAGTAGAATTCCGTCAAGCCATCGCCTGGTGGGTAAATTCAGCCAAGGCCTATACGGCCAAATTGGTCAACCCAGGCAGTGATGAACTCTGGAAAGGGAAACGCAACTCGAATATCACAGATATCGATGAGAAAAATGATGATATTTCTCCACGCCAAATCATCGAGGCCTTTGTTACAACAGTTAATGACTTGGGTTTCCCGCACCCGGTCCATATCCACTGCAACAATCTTGGTCATAGTGGGAACTACAAAACCACACTGGAAACCATGCGCACAGCCGGAGATAAACGTCTTCATGTTGCCCATATCCAGTTCCACAGCTATGGCGGAGAACCAGGGAAAAATCCAACATCTAAAGCAGCCGAAATCATAGAGTATGTCAATCAACATTCAAACATCACCTGTGACATCGGCCAGGTCATGTTTGGCAAAGCCACAATCATGACAGCGGATGCACCACTCGCCTATGTATTGCGTGGATTTACTAACAATAAGTGGATTAATGCGGATACAGAGTGCGAAAGTGGCTGTGGCATCTTACCATTCACTTATCAGGAACATGTCTACACACATACAATACAATGGGCAATTGGACTTGAAATGTTTCTGCTCTCAGAAGACCCTTGGCGAGTCATTCTTTCAACAGATCACCCGAATGGCGGCTCATTCATGAATTACCCCAAGTTAATCCGTCTATTGATGGATAGCAGCTTTCGCAGAGAAGAAATGGGTCGTGTGAATCAAAAGGCTATTGCAAAAACAGCACTCAATGATCTGGACCGGGAATATACCCTCAATGAGATTGCCATTATCACCCGTGCTGGTCCGGCCCGTGCACTCGGTTTGAAAAACAAGGGACACCTGGGACCAGGAGCCGATGCCGACATTACAATTTACGATGATATGGAAGACAAGGAGATGATGTTTAATGCACCACGCTATGTTTTAAAATCCGGCATACCTATCATCGCAGACCACGAATTCAGGGGAGATTACACAGGCCGCCTGTTGCATATCACACCAGAATACGATGAAACCATTGAAGAGACGATTAAGCCTTTTTTTGAAAATTTTTATACCGTTGAATTTGACAATTACGCGGTCAATGATTCTTATCTGCATGATCATGAAGTGATCCAGACAACCCAAACTTCATCATAACAATGAAAATCAAATCCACTGAAATCGTTGATACCTTTGCTGAAGCATTCAAGATGTCTGGCGCTCGCGTAATTATCACCGCTGCAACGAAACAATGGGCTATGGCGGCCGCACAATCCATGACAGGATTCGCCACCTCAGTGATTGGATGTAAATGTGAAGCAGGCATTGAGCGTGAACTTAATGCTGAAGAGACACCAGACATGCGCCCCGGAGTCAGTGTGTTGTTATTTGCCATGGATGCTGAAGGTCTTGGTAAACGCCTGGTGGAACGCATTGGTCAATGTGTCATGACCTGCCCAACAACGGCTTGCTTTAATGGTCTTGAATCCGACACAACAGCCATTGTTGGTGGCCAGTTACGTTACTTCGGTGACGGACATCAAATCAGCAAGGTGTTGGGAGGGCAACGGCTATGGCGTATCCCGGTTATGGACGGCGAATTTGTCATTGAGGATCATTTCGGTATCCAGGATGCTGTCGGCGGCGGCAACATTCTGATTTTAGGTAAAGATCAAAAAACTACTTTAAAAGCAGCGACGGCAGCAACAAAAGCCATGCGTGAGATTGATGGGGTTATTCTACCTTTCCCGGATGGAGTCGTACGCAGTGGTAGCAAGGTTGGATCAAAGTACAAAAGCCTGATTGCATCAAGCAATGATGCTTATTGCCCAACACTGCGCACCGTGACGAGTGAATCACTTGTGCTAGAAGGTGTCAATTGCGTGCTTGAAATTGTGATTGATGGCTTGAATGAAGAAGCTGTTGCAGATGCGATGCGTGTTGGTTTACAAACCGCTGCAAAACCAGGTATCAAGCAATTATCTGCGGGTAATTATGGTGGTAATTTAGGCCAATACCACCTGCATTTAAACAAAATTCTGAAAACAAACTAACGCTCATGAGTTTAAAACTTTCATTACATACAAAACCTGACGTACCACTCGAGGCAGGTGTTATCTGTCCCGATAAAATAAATGGTGCCGATGAAACTGCAATCGCTGCCTTGACTGTCTTCCATGGTAATGACCAAACCGCACTTGGAGATTTTTTTACTGTAAAGGGACAGTGCGATGGTGAAATACATATCGAAGGTGATTTAGTCAATGTTAAACACCTTGGTTCTGAAATGACGTCAGGTAAGATGATTATTGAAGGTGATGTTGGCCAACATCTGGCCGCTGGCATGTCTGGCGGTGAAATTACTGTTGAGGGAAATGTAGGAAACTGGGTCGGCCCTCAGATGACTGGCGGCCGAGTAGTCATTAAGGGCAACGCCGGACATATGGTGGGGAGTGCCTATAGAGGAGATTCTGTGGGGATTTCAGGTGGTGAAATCATCATTCATGGGAACGTAGGCAATGAACTTGGACATGCGATGCGAAATGGGCTCATCGTTGTTGGAGGTAATAGTGGTGATTTTACCGGTGTCAACATGCTTGCAGGAACTCTAATTGTGCTCGGTGAAATGGGTATCCGCTGTGGAGCAGGCATGAAACGTGGAACAATTCTGTCTATGCATAATGCAGAGATGCTCCCGACATTTTCGTATGCTTGTACCTATCACCCATCCTATGTGCGCTTGTACCTCGCCTACATTAAAGAGCAGGGCCTGACTATTGATGACGCACAGTTAGCTGGTAATTATGAGCGATGGATCGGTGATGCTATTGAACTTAATCGCGGAGAGATTCTTTTGTATGCAAATTGATCAGCAGATACAATAGTATCTGACATATTTATTTTTATCTGGCCACCCTGGGAGAAGAGAAAATTATGACAACAATTGTGACCGAGAATTGTGTAAATTGCCGTTTTACAGACTGCGTCGTACCGTGCCCTGTCGACTGCTTCCATTACGATGATGAATGTCTGTATATCGATCCGGATGTCTGTATCGACTGTAGTGCCTGTATTCCGGAATGTCCAGTAGAGGCCATATTTGAAGACCCTATCCCTGAAGAACATGAAAAATGGATCGCGATCAACGCAGAACGCGCTCCAGAATTACCTGTATGTAATGAACAGTGGGAACCATTACCAGGTGCAGAAGAGAAAAAAGAGGCATTGGGGCTTTGATCTAGTGAAGCAATTCTCCTGAGAGCATTCTCAGAATTCAATTTCTACGTATTACGCTTCAGATTCACATTAAACACTCCGGTTTTAACCGGAGTGTTTTAATTACAAAGACTATCCAGTTCTGACTGTTTGCACAGTATTGTCGTAATCAATGAAATATTTTCAGTGATAGAATAAGTGAAAATTGTCCGTGATTTACCAGATTCTGCTCTGATTTTTCACCTAAAATAAACACTTTAAATGCATTTATATAAACTGTTGACAAGATTAGTGCAAAACAATATTGTTGCGCCGCAATATTTGTCAAAAATAAATAATTAACTGAAAAAAAAGGAATTATCATTGGATAAGACGTCAAAAACTACTGCCACAACCACCCGGGATGTGACCTGTCCTTTTTGCGGGATACTGTGTGATGACCTCGTTATCCAGAATCAGAATGAAAAACTTAAGGTACTTAATAGTAGTTGTCCCAGGGCAATCACCGCTTACGAAGGAAAGGTGCCTGAAAACTCCCCGAAATTAAAGGGTAAAAAAGTCTCACTTGATGAGGCGATTGATGCAATTTGTCGCATACTCAAAAAATCACACACACCATTGTTTGCCGGTTTAGGCAGTGATGCCGGCGGTTTACGACAAGTAATGCATCTCGCGGATAAAACAGGTGCAGTACTTGACCATATGCATGGCAATGCCTTGATTCGTAATACATTGGCCTTACAGGATCTAGGCTGGATTACCACAACCATGTCTGAAATCAGAAACCGGGCAGATTTGATTATTTTTGCTGGGACAGATGCAACAAATTTTCCACGATTTTTCGAGCGTGTCGTCTGGAATAAACAGTCAATGTTTAACCTCAAGAATGACAAACGACAAATCGTTTATATTGGTGACAAGCTGAATACCAAGGCAGGTATCAATCCAAATGGCAAACGCCCCACTGTCCTTAATTGTAAAACCGAACAAATAGGTGAGATCATTTCTAGCCTGCATGCTCTTGTAGCAGGTGCAACCCTTGATGTAAAAGAAATTGTTGGAATCAGGATTGCAACACTGGAAAAGTTGGCTGAACAAATGAAATCTGCCAAATACGGTGTAATCGTCTGGACTCCAGGTGAACTAGACATTCCTCACGCCGAACTGACTATTCAGAATTTTTGCGAAGTTGCTAAATATCTTACCCGGATTACACGGTTTGCCGGATTTTCATTGGCCGGTAATGATGGTGCTACGACAGCAAACAGTGTTTGTGCATGGCAAAGCGGTTATCCATTACGAGTCAATTTTAATAAAGGCTATCCTGATTATGATGCCCACCACTATTCAACAAGTAATGTTCTGAAGAATAAAGAAGTTGATACCCTGCTTTGGATATCCAGTTTCAGTTCAAACATTAATTCGCCTCGTGCATCTATACCCACTATGGTTTTGGCTACGCCAGATACCAAATTGAACTTCAAACCGGATGTGTTTATCCCGGTATCAACACCAGGCATTGATCATACGGGTCAATTATTCCGTACGGATAGTGTCGTAGCACTACCACTAAAACAGGTACGACAATCTCCGTACGCAAGTGTTAATTCGATACTTACACAAGTCATCGAGAGGATGTAGGCAGACAGAGACTCAATGTATATTAAATTAACTAACGGTATTGTTTATGACCCAGTTCATGGAATTAACGGGGAAAATCGCGATATTTATATTCATAATGGATTCATCACACGAAAACCATCCAGTAATGTAAAAATTAATAAAACCTATGATCTGAAAGGCAAGATCATCATGGCAGGTGCCATAGATATACACACACATATCGGTGGCGGAAAGGTCAACATTGCACGCATGATGTTGCCTGAAGATCATAAGGCAGACCTTGTAAGCAAGACAAGCTTAACTCGTTCTGGTTGTGGTAATGCCGCACCTTCTACCCTGACCGCGGGTTACCGTTATGCTGAAATGGGTTACACAGCCTGCTTTGAACCAGCAATGCTTCCAGCCAATGCACGTCAAGCACATATGGAAATGGCTGACACACCTATGGTTGATAAAGGTGCGTACGCTATGCTCGGTAGTGACGATTTCTTTTTACGTATGCTTTCATCAAAAAAAGATCAGGCCGCAATCAGTGACTATGTTGGCTGGATAATTAATGCCACTCAGGCACTTGGTATTAAAGTTGTTAACCCGGGGGGTATTAGTGCCTTTAAGTTTAATCAACGACAACTTGAACTGGACGAATTAAATCAATACTACGGCGTATCACCACGAGATATTCTTAAATCGCTGGCAAGAGCTGTCACTGAATTAGGCATACCACATCCTCTACATGTGCATGGATGTAATCTGGGTGTGCCCGGCAATTTGAATACAACGCTTGAAACCATACGTGCTGTCGATGGCTTGCGAATGCACCTTACCCATATTCAATTTCATAGTTATGGTACTGAAGGCGACAGAAATTTTTCATCCGGTGCCGCTGAAATAGCGGAGTCAGTGAATAAAAATCCAAATATATCTATTGATGTTGGGCAAGTACTGTTTGGTCAAACTGTAACGGCATCGGGTGATTCAATGCGCCAATATGCTGGTCACTGGCATGCTCACCCACAGAAATGGGTCATCATGGATATTGAATGTGACGCGGGTTGCGGTGTTGTTCCATTCAGATATAGAGATAAGAATTTTGTAAATGCATTGCAGTGGGCCATTGGTCTTGAGTTATTCCTATTGGTCGATGATCCCTGGAGAATCTTTCTTACCACGGATCATCCTAATGGTGCCCCATTTATAAGTTATCCTCATCTGATTCGTCTATTAATGGATCGCAGCTTCAGAAATGACATGTTGTCTAGCATCAATAAAGAAGCTGCCGCTGCAAGTACGCTTTCCAGCATTAACAGAGAATATTCCTTGTACGAAATCGCAATCATGACCAGGGCAGCGCCTGCCAGAAGCCTCGGGTTGAAAAATAGAGGCCATCTGGGTTCTGGCGCAATTGCAGACATCACCGTCTATAGCGACAACAAAAACAAGGAAAAAATGTTCAGTAAACCAGATTATGTCTTCAAAGGTGGAGATCTGATTGTGCGTAACGGAAAGATTGTAAAAGTGGTCAATGGAGCCACTCACACATTGAGACCTGAATTCGATAATGGAATAGAAAAAACACTTAAACGTTATTTTAATCGTTATCAAACTGTGAGTCTTGGTAACTTTAAAATAGATAATGATGAAATTGTTGAACATGGCAATGGAAAGATCATTGTTCAACCCTGCATGTAAATATTGATTATGAAAATCAACGGCGTACATATTGATGATACCTTTGCAGAAGCCTTTCCGATGAAGGCGACGCGAATAATTATCACGGCTATGACGCTAAAGTGGGCCTATAGAGCGGTCAATTCACTTACGGGCTTTGCCTCTTCGGTAATTGCCTGCGGTTGTGAAGCGGATGTTGAAAAAGAACTCAGCCCCTATGAAACACCTGATGGCAGACCAGGAATATCAGTCATGGTTTTTGCCATGTCTGTTAAAGATCTGGAAAAGCAAGTCCCAATGCGGGTTGGCCAATCTGTGATGACCACTGCCACCACTGCCTGTTATTCAGGCATAGATAGCGAACAAACAGTTTCCATGGGCAAAAGTCTGCGTTATTTTGGAGATGGACATCAGATTTCCAAGGTACTCAATGGAAAACGTTTCTGGCGCATCCCTGTTATGCATGGTGAATTTATCTGTGAAGAGACCGCCGGTGTCACCAAAGCTATCGGCGGCGGTAATTTTCTGGTGCTGGCAAAATCAGCGCGACATGGACTGGCCGCGTGTGAAAAAGCGGTCGATGCGATTAAAAAGGTATCCGGGGTAATAACTGCGTTTCCCGGTGGTGTTGTGGGCTCCGGTTCAAAAATCGGATCAAAGTATAATTTCCTGACTGCATCAACAAACGAAGCGTATTGCCCGACATTAAAAGGAGAGGTTATATCCGAACTCAGTGATGAAATCGGCTCAGTACTTGAAATAGTTATTGATGGCCTTGATGAAGAATCTATAAATGAAGCTATGCGTATGGGCATCAGGGCAGCTTGTTCATACGGTCCATCAAAAGGCATTTATCGTATTAGTGCGGGTAATTATGGCGGTAATTTAGGTCCACACTTGTTCCACCTCAGGAAGTTACTTAAATGAGCGCCTTGACATTTACATTAAAGGCCCAACCAAAGTTCACATTAGATGTTTCCCCTTTGATTCCAGATAATCTTGAGGGTAATTCACTTACTAAAATAAAAAACCTTAAGCTTGTTTATGGTAAAGAGAGTGTAAAAGTCGACGAGTTATTTTCTGTTAAAGGAAAAGATTCGAATCAAATTCATATTGAAAAAAGTTGCGATAAGCTCATCTATGTAGGCCAGGGTATGACTAAAGGCAGTATTGAGGTAAAAGGTGATGTTGGTGATTTCCTGGGTCAAGGAATGAAAAATGGAACACTATCTGTTATTGGAAATGCCGGTTCTTGGATAGGTAACAGCATGTCTGGTGGACGCATTAACATAAACGGCGATGCATGTGATTATGTCGGTGCCGGATTACCTGGTGATGCCTTTGGCATGACCAATGGCCTTATCAATATTAAAGGTAATGCGGGTGATAGAGTTGGTGATCGCATGCAACGTGGTATCATTATCATCCAGGGTAAATCGGGTAATTACTGTGGTAGTCGAATACATGCGGGAACAATTATTGCCCTGGACAAAGTTGGGAAACATCCTGGAGAAGGTATGCGCCGTGGCACAATTATACTGGCTAAGAGACCAGCACATATATCGGCCACATTTAAAAGCTGTGGAAATTTAAAAATGCAATTTTTACGCTTATTGTTTACACAGCTTGCGGGTATTGACACAGATTTTGAAATATTCAAAAAATATGGCCCCATTGCACACCGATTTTCCGGTGATTTAGCACGAAAAGGCAAGGGCGAGATTCTGATTTTACAAACTATTAATAAACGATAATTGATGAAACGTGCTCGCGGAAAAAAAGGTCGCGTCCAGGGCCGCACCACCCCCCATAAATCACTTGCAGAAATTAAACAACTTCTTGGCGATGAACCTCGCACACGAGATATGTTGATTGAACATCTTCATAAGATTCAGGATCACTACCATTCTATTTCAAATCGCCATATTTTGGCACTTGCAATTGAAATGAGCTTGCCCATGTCTGAAGTCTATGAAACGGCCACTTTTTATCATCACTTTGACGTATTAAAGGGAAATGAAACACCACCACCCACAAGAACAGTGCGGGTGTGTGAATCACTCTCCTGTGAAATGTTCGGCGCCAAAGAATTAATTACACAGCTTGAATCTGAAAATATGGAAAATGTCCGTATCCAGCCAGTACCCTGTGTAGGCCGGTGTAGCGTAGCTCCGGTTGCCATTGTTGGATTCAACCCAGTTGAAACGGCGAACACTGATAAAATTAGAACAGCAATCGATAATAATGAATTAGGAATCACTGAACCTGATTGCATAAGTTATGGTGACTACAAAAAAAATGGTGGCTATCAAACCTTAATTAAATGTGTAGAAGGCAAATACAATCAGGAAGACATCATATCTACTTTAGAAAACTCCAATCTCCGTGGCCTTGGAGGAGCAGGATTTCCGGTCGGGCGTAAGTGGCGCATTTTGAATGAACAAGCAAAGCCCAGGATGATTGCCATTAATATCGATGAAGGTGAACCGGGGACATTCAAGGATCGACATTATCTGGAAACTGATCCGCATCGATTTATTGAAGGGACCCTAATAGCGCATTGGGCGATCGATGCTGATGAAATCTACATCTATTTGCGTGATGAATATGCCGGTTGCAGGATGATGCTGGAAAAAGAATTATCTGAACTTCAGGCTAATCCACCTTGTAACTTACCCAAGATACATTTAAGAAGGGGTGCAGGTGCCTATATTTGTGGTGAAGAATCCGCAATGATGGAATCGATTGAAGGCAAACGAGGTATGCCACGACTAAGACCACCATATGTTGCTCAGGTTGGATTATTTGGTCGCCCTACCCTTGAACAGAATCTGGAGAGTATGCATTGGGTCAGGGATATCATAGAGAATGGACCTGACTGGTTTTCTTCAAATAGTCGTCGTGAACGAAGTGGATTACGGTCTTTCTCGGTTAGTGGACGTGTAAAAAAGCCAGGTGTTCATGTTGCGCCTGCTGGAATCAGTATGCGCGAATTAATCGATGAATATTGTGATGGAATGCTGGATGGACATGATTTCTACGGGTATTTTCCCGGTGGCGCATCAGGAGGAATCTTGCCCGCATCATTAGGTGATGAACCATTAGACTTTGATACATTACAAAAGCATGGCTGCTTTATTGGTTCAGCCGCAATCATCGTCCTTTCAGATAAAGATAGCGCAAAAGACATGGCGCTAAATGCCATGCGTTTCTTTGAAAATGAATCCTGTGGTCAATGTACGCCTTGCCGTGCGGGTACTGCAAAAGCAGCCAGACTCATGGAAGAAAAAGAGTGGGATCAATCTCTGCTGGAAGAACTGGCTAAAGCGATGGAAGATGCTTCTATTTGTGGCCTGGGACAGGCAGCCCCAAATCCATTACGGTGTGCAATAAAATATTTTCCCGGGGAATTTGAATAATGGCTGTAAATACAAAAGTCTTGAATCAAAAAGCCGTTACCTTCAACCTGAATGGAAAGGATATCGAAGCCTATGGTGATGAAACCATACTTCAGGCTGCCAAGCGTAATGAAATTGAAATTCCTCATCTTTGTTACAAAGAAGGCTATCGGCCTGATGGGAATTGTCGTGCCTGTATGGTTGAGATTGAAGGCGAACGTGTTTTAGCACCCTCATGCTGTCGTCAGCCCACTGAAGGTATGAATATTAACAGTGAGAATAAGCGAGCGAGCCATTCACAAAAGATGGTACTGGAATTATTACTCTCGGATATGCCACAGCAGGGCAAATCACCTTATCGATTAAATTCTGAACTTGACTACTGGGTCAATAAGTTCGAAATTTACGAGCCCAGATTTCATCAGCGTAAGCCAGTTAAAGCTGATCTTTCGCACCCGGCTATTGCCGTTAACCTGGATGCCTGTATTCAATGTACCCGTTGCGTGCGGGCCTGCCGTGAAGAACAAGTTAATGATGTAATAGGTTATGCATTTCGTGGCAATAAATCACAGATTGTTTTTGATATGGATGAACCTTTGGGTGAAGGCACCTGTGTCGCATGTGGTGAATGTGTCCAGGCTTGTCCGACTGGTGCGCTTATGCCAGCAAAAAATGTCGGTTTAATCGAACCGGATAAAAAAATAGAATCAGTGTGTCCTTATTGTGGTGTAGGTTGTTTACTTACATTCAATGTAAAAAACAATCATATTCAATATGTTGAAGGTCGCGACGGACCCGCTAACAAAAGTCGTTTATGTGTTAAAGGCCGCTATGGATTTGATTACATCCACCATCCGGATCGCCTGACGAAACCCTTGATTCGGCGTGAAGAGGCAGAAAAAACACCTGCTTTGATAGACCCACTTGAAGTACATAAATATTTCAGGGAAGCATCCTGGGAAGAAGCGCTGGATTTTGCCGCTAAAGGTCTGAAAGAAATCAGAGATAAGATAGGTTCACAGGCACTAGCCGGTTTTGGTTGTGCCAAGGGAAGTAATGAAGAAGCTTATCTCGTCCAAAAACTGGTACGTACCGGTTTCGGAACAAATAATGTCGATCATTGTACACGTTTATGTCATGCCTCCTCGGTTGCCGCACTACTGGAAACAATTGGTTCGGGCGCGGTTTCAAACCAGGTTGCTGATGGTACAAAGGCAAAGGTAATCATCGTTATTGGTTCGCGACCGAATGACAATCACCCGGTAGCAGCGACATTTATAAAAAATGCCACTGACCGCGGCAGTAAGTTAATCTTGATCGAACCCTATGGTTCTGAGATGTATCTTCATGCCGAGCATTTGCTACAATTAAGGCCCGGGACGGATGTCTTACTGTTAAATGCAATGATGCATACGATCATCACTGAAAATTTACATGATCAGAAGTTCATAGATGAACACACCGATGGTTTTGAGGCCTTGAAAGAAACCGTTCTTAAATACAGCCCTGAAGAAGTTGCGCCAATCTGTTGTATACCCCATGGAATAATTAAAGAAGTTGCACGGCTTTATGCGACGGCAGAGACGGCAATCATCTTTTGGGGTATGGGCATCTCTCAACATATACATGGTACTGATAATGCCCGTTGTTTGATCTCGCTTGCACTCATGACTGGTCAGATTGGCAGGCCCAGTACCGGTCTACATCCATTACGTGGACAAAACAACGTACAAGGGGCCTCTGATGTTGGTCTGATTCCCATGGTCTATCCCGACTATCAACCTGTTTCTGACCCGAATGTTAGAGCAAAATTTGAAAAACTTTGGGGTAAGGAACTTGATCCAAATATTGGCAAGACTGTTGTAGAAATCATGCATGCTATTCATGACGGTGATTTAAATGGCCTTTATATTATGGGAGAAAACCCGGCCATGTCTGATCCTAACCTGAACCATGCGAGAGAGGCTTTGGCAAACCTTGATCATTGTGTGGTTCAGGACATATTCTTTACAGAAACCTGTAGTTTCGCAGATGTTATTTTACCGGCTTCCGCCTTTCCGGAAAAAACCGGTACTTATACCAATACGGATCGGCGCGTACAAATGGGACACCAGGCAATCGACCCTCCTGGCGAAGCAAAACAGGACATATGGATCATTCAGGAAATTGCTAATCGTATTGGTCTTGACTGGCATTATGAGGGACCACAAGATATCTTTGAAGAAATTCGAAAGGCCGTTCCCAGTGTGGCGGGAATGACGTGGGAAAGACTTGAGCAGGAAGACTCCCTGACTCAACCGCTTAAAAATGATGGTGATCTCGGTGAAACCATCCTCTTTAAAGACGGGGTCTTCCCGACAGAAGATGGCAAGGGCCGATTCGTCCCGGCCGAATATATTGAAGCAGCAGAATTACCTGATAAAAAATACCCGTATATCTTTGTAACAGGCCGTCAACTTGAGCATTGGCACACAGGTACCATGACACGACACTCCCGGGTATTAGATGCCATTGAGCCTGGACCATGTATCATGATTAACCCAAAAGATTTAGCAAAATTCGATCTGAAGACAGGAGATATATTGGTAATAGAATCACGACGAGGCAGAATTGCTGCAACGACGCGAGCTGATGAACATATGCTGGAAGGTGTCGTTATGATGCCATTTACCTTTAGTGAATCAGCTGCAAATCTCATTACAAATGAAGCATTGGATCCATTTGGCAAGATTCCGGAATTTAAGTATTGCGCGGTGAATTTAAGAAAAGGAACACGCCCAAATGATCAAATCAATCGGTAAAAATAGAAATCTCTTTTATTAGCAGATAAGTCTTAATTAATAATTAAGGGCACCTCCGAAAATAGAATTATTTTTTGTGAGAGCAAGGCCGCTCTTAGACATCCATGTCTTCGCGGCATTCGCACATCCATGTGCATCAGAATACCGCGCGTACGACTACATGAATGTAGGACGACTGCATGGACCTCGGTACCCCCTTGTGGGGTGTACAGGCGGTACGATTACATGGACGTAATCGGTAGAGTCGAGTCTGGAACGGAGACCGAGAGCGATGCAGGATACCAAAGCCGAGAACCGGAATACATAGGGCAGTTTTTGCTCCTGCAAAAACTGCATTCCCACATCCATGGTGGTCATTCGAGCACGAAACTGACGCCGCTATCTTGGGAAAAGTGTATTTTCGGAGGAAGCCTTAAGACTCATTGTTTTTTACATCAACTAATGTAAGTGTTTCCAGTATTAATGGTTCTTTTGTCTTTCCGCTTTTATCAGGTATAACTGTTTTTATCTGGTAAAGACTGCCCGGAATTTTATTTGAAAAGATGAATTCATAATATTTTTCAGCATATTTTTCAAAATCACGACGATGCGGGTCGTTCAAATAAGGTGAAAAATACATTTTTTCACCTTGATATTCCTTGCCATTAAATCTGAATGTTGTGGGCACAACAACAGCATCTTCTCTTAAAGAAATTTTAATTTGCTTCATGAAGTGTTTCCAGTGTCCATCCGTCAGCCGATTCATTTCATAAATATCACCTTGCATATAGACACCTAAGATAGGGTTGCCAGTAATGTTTGTAACATTGTCAGGTGAAACAGCCTGTTTTCTATCTGCCGTGAAAAAATCCAGCATGGCATTCTTGGTACCATCATCATTTAATTCAAGTATTTTAAGATAGACAGAATCACTGAATCCTTCTTCCAGGGTTCCTGATTTAATAAATTCATAATATAAACTGAGTGGTTTTTCAATATTTGCCAAATGATTACCATGCCACAATAGTACTTCAGCATCATTGAATTGAAAGCCTTCAGGGATCTTTTCTACTTCGCCATATCGACCAATATGTTTATCCAGTTCTTCCTGAGTTAAAGGTGTTCCCCCCCTTGTTGGAGCGATGTCCTGTGTAGTTTCTTCAGCTAAAGAATTGACACTGACTATGCATAAGGTACTAATTAAAACTAGTAAATTGACAATAAATTTCATAAGTTTTTATCTCAACTATTTAACTAATGGTACGCCATAGTCTGTTAATATTTTCTCAATCTCTGTTATATTCTCTTTAATCAGATTATTGATTTTTTCTTTCCAGGCCTTTTCACCGTATCTCACTCCCATGGAAAAACTGTATGTAAACTTCATTTCACGGTTTTTCTTTGTATTATCTTTTACCGGTAATAAAACCAGTTCAGCCCTATCCTTATATTTATTGGCGTAATAACCGGCAGTCGGTCCCCAGATAACAGCCGCATCTATCTTGCCGTCGACTATATCCTCCATCAAGGTATGACCAGGATCAACCTTGGGATCACCTGGTTGCCCTTGATAGGGAACCATATAAGTCATTAACTCCTGATAAAAAACCCACAGTTGGGCCGGGCTACCACGATCTGGGAGGCCAATTTTTATATCCAGCTTATTGTCTTTTACAACCTTGGCCAGCATTTCCGGCTTAGTGACCTCGTCCAGGCCTCTTCCTTTGGCAAACACCAACATATAGGTAGATCTAAAGTAAGGATCGGTAGTTGCGGATAATTCAAAACCGGATGGCACAGAAATCACCAAATCACATTTAAACCCTTCACCCTCTTCAGATTCAGCGCGGAGTGTATTTCTGATAAAGCCCATACGTTGCGGGAAAAATTCATATTTCAATTCCAACCCGAGTTTTTTAGCTAACAATTGTGCAATTTTATTTTCATAGCCTTCTTCTTTTTGATTAGAATATGGCAACATGTAGGGATCCGCGCAAACCTTAAGAAATTCTGAATCAGGCATATCCTCTTCTGCGAAGACCGGTTGTAAAAACAATGTTGATAATAGAATTGCAGTAATTATTCTCATAAGGATTTGTAGTCCACTGTTTTAAAGCGGGTTCCCCGTGTTTTTGAAAATGTAAGTCGAAAGAACCAAAATTATTTGGTCGGGTTGATTTTATTTATCTTACCAATGATACGCTTGAAAGGTCCTTGTAATTTCTCCATGGCTTTCGCTTTGGTAGCGGCCACATCATCGGCACTGACTTCGCCTACAACAATTACACCAACCATCCCAAAACCGATATGGGGTTCACAAGCATATCCCCATATCCCCTCTTTATCTGGAGTTACAGCGAAACTCCCGCCAGGGAGTTTTCCACTCTCACCGAATGCTGTACCGCCTTCAGGGGCAACATAACTAACAGCATTATGTGAAGTCATGTTAGTAAATTTGACTGTATCACCAAGAGCGATATAGATGATGCCTGGTGTAAATGCCCTCACTTCGGCATTGACTGTATGGTCTGCAGCATTTACAAGATTCGGCAGCATAAATGCGAAAACAGCCAGGAATGTGGCCAGGATATTTCTTATTGTCATGTCAATCATCTCCAAATAAATATCTTAATAGTCTTTATAATTGTAATTTCGACCCTGAAATCAAAGGGCTGAATTAAAGAGATCTTTTTGTATTTTGTCAATTTTTTAAATCTAATGAAGAAAACTAGAGTTAAACCCGGGAATCTGACAGATTCATTGCTTGTGACTTCATAGATTACAACAAGTTCTTCGAATTAATTCAGATAATCGTGGAACTTTTTCAAGTTATACTAAGTGTCAAACCAGACTAATCATTAAAAAAAATCCCCGACACACCGAGGTGCCGGGGATATTTTAACAAACTTACGTCTGTTTAGTACTTATGGCAGGCTAAATACCATCAAAACACCACTGTTACGTGATGAGTTCAACAGTTTACGATAACCACCAACAGCACCCAATGCAGCAGTGCCAGGAGCAGCAGCTAAGCCTGGGATAGCGACAACTGCGCCAGCCCAACCGCCGATACCTGAAAGGACACCAACGTATTGCTTGCCTTTATGTGCCCAAGCGTTAAAGTTGCCGATAATGCCAGAAGGAACTTTGAACTTCCAAAGCAACTTACCGGTTTTAGCATCAACCGCTTTAGCATAGGCATCGAGGGTTCCATAGAACACAACGTCACCCGCTGTAGCAAGTACACCAGACCATACAGACCATTGTTCAACAATGTTCCAGACGATCTTGCCATTGCCTGCATTCCAGGCAATCATGTTACCCATGTTGTCCTTAGCACTATTGTTATTTGGACAATCCGGGCAAACAGCACCAGCAGGATACATGGTCAAGTTAGCGTTTACATAAGCCGCACCCGCAGTGTATTGGTTACCACCAGCAGCATAACTTACTGGCTCGTAAGTCATACATACGTGGTTAGTTGGGACATAGAACAGATTGGTACGTGGAGAGAATGCAGCAGGCTGCTGATCCTTGGTACCCAGAGCTGCAGGACAAATGTCCTTGGAAACGACGTCTTCACCCTGGAAATGGGTTGACTTACTGTCAAGCGTTTGAGGATAACCCGTCTTCATGTCAACGTGAGTTGACCAGTTAACAGCTGGGTCATACTTTTCAGCGACAAGTAATGCACCGGTTTTACGGTTCATGGTGTAACCATAACCATTACGATCAAAGTGAACCAAAGCAGGGGTCATTTTACCCTTGACTTTAATGTCAGCCAGGATCATTTCGTTAATACCGTCATAATCCCACTCATCATGTGGGGTCATTTGATATACCCAACGAGCAACACCGGTATCGATGTCACGAGCGAACATGGTCATAGACCATTTATTGTCACCCGGACGAACTACCGGGTTCCATGTAGATGGGTTACCAGAACCGTAGTACATCAGGTTTTCACTAAAATCAGCCGGCCACCAGCCCCAGACTGAACCACCACCCGTCTTCCATTGGTCGCTTAACCCTTTACATTTGTTAGGACCTCTAGAAGGCGCTTTCCAGTCTGAATTAGCACACCAGGTCTTCAGGGAAGAATCCTTACCGACTTTCTTGCCAAGAGATGTAGTGTTTTTGTCAAACCGGATTGATGCATCCGGACCCATGCTGAAGGCACGCCAGGCGAGAGAACCGTCTTTCGCATTGTAAGCAGCCATCCAGCAACACACTCCAACTTCCGCACCGGAACAAACCGCAGAGACCTTGTATTTTATTGGATGTGGTGGCTCGTAC
>CAYMPA010000014.1:0-33281 GCA_964392105.1 uncultured Enterobacteriaceae bacterium | reverse complement strand
CGAACTTGTTTACGAGGGCAAAACCGGGGAAAAATTTTTTGGAGAATATTTGAACACCGTATCGGCGGCCCAGAGGGGGGAGCCACAGGGATGTGGCGAGTAGCCGCAGTGTATATATCATACGTGAGGACAGCGTGCCCTGTGGGTATTCGAGCACGGTGCTGACACCGCTATCGCGAACAAAAGACATTTTCGGAGGAGTCCTGTAGTGATTAGTTCGCATTTGCCTGTACTACAGGTTGTTTTACCTCTGATAGCTGCACCGTTATGTGTCATTGTAAGGCAAGGCACATTAAGTTGGTTACTGACAACAATTATATGTTTCCTGGCGTTCGCCATTTCGAGTGTATTATTAAACCAGGTGTTAGTTGAAGGCACGATTAGCTATGCGATTGGAGGATGGGATGCACCCTGGGGAATTGAGTATCGACTGGATATTTTCAATGCCTTTGTCCTGATTATTGTAAGCGGGATCGGGTCCATTGTTGCCACGTTTGCACGTGAGAGTGTGTCCAATGAGATATCTGAAGATCGAATTTATCTTTTCTATACGGCCTTTCTTCTCTGTTTGACCGGACTGCTGGGTGTCGCCATTACTGGAGATGCCTTCAACATGTTCGTCTTTATCGAGATCGCATCACTCTCATCCTATGCACTGATTAGTCTTGGCAAAGACAGGCAGGCGCTGCTGGCTGCCTATCGTTATCTGATCCTTGGCACAATCGGGGCGAGCTTTATTTTGATTGGTGTTGGGCTGCTCTATGTAATGACGGGCACATTAAATATTGTTGATGTACAGGCGCGTCTACCGGAAATGATTCACACCAACACAATTAAAACAGCGCTGGCCTTTTTTACCATAGGTATCGCCATAAAATGTGCCTTGTTTCCCCTGCATACCTGGTTACCGTCGGCCTATACATATGCACCTTCAACTGTCTCTGCATTTCTTGCCGGAACCACCACCAAGGTTTTTGTTTATGTATTGTTGCGGTTCCTGTTCACCATATTTGGCGCAGAGTTTGTTTTTGACGAAATGAACCTAGATATTATCTTCCTCCTGATTGCCTTGCTGGCCATATTCAGTGGCTCTATTGCTGCGATATATCAGGAAAATGTTAAGCGGTTGCTGGCCTATTCCAGTGTGGCGCAGATCGGTTATATAGTATTAGGTATCAGTCTGGCCTCGGCCACGGGATTAACGGCTGGAATACTCCATCTGTTTAATCACGCCATCATCAAGACGGCTCTCTTTATGGGGATGGCGGCTGTTGTCTATAAATTGGACTCGGCGGCACTGTCGGATATGAAGGGAATAGGCAAGAGCATGCCGTGGACCATGGCGGCTTTTGTCATTGCCGGGCTCAGTTTAATTGGTATTCCGGCAACCGTTGGCTTTATCAGTAAGTGGTATTTGATCCTGGCCGCATTAGAACAGGGTTGGTGGTTAGTGGCCGTTGCAATTCTGCTTGGATCACTACTGGCTGTGATCTATATCTGGCGGATCGTGGAGGTAGCCTATTTTCAGGAACCTGCTGTTTATGGTACAGGCATAACAGTGAAAACAGAGGCACCACTCTCCATGCTCATCCCGCTCTGGGCCATTATTTTGGTTAACATCTATTTTGGTATTAATGCCTCGTTGACATCAGGTGTAGCCAAACAGGCGGCCGAGCATCTGTTGGGTATTAACTGATGTCTGATACACTATTGATCCAACTGGCATTGATCGTCCCTTTTGCAGGTTCGATTTTGATCGCATTTGCTGGACGTTATCCCAATCTGCGCGAAGCCATTTCACTATTAACATCTACTGCTCTCTTTATCATAGTTGCCTTGCTTTATGGCAGTGTCAGTGCAGGGGCAAGACCCGCTATAGAGATTATTAAACCCATTGCCGGGTTATCACTGGCATTTGAAATTGAGCCACTGGGAATGTTGTTTTCACTGGTAGCCAGTTTCCTTTGGATCGTGACGTCAATTTATTCCATAGGATATATGCGTGGCCATAATGAACAGCACCAGACGCGCTTTTATGTCTGCTTTGCTTTAGCGCTGGCGAGTACCATGGGGATCGCATTCAGTGCCAATATGTTTACCCTTTTTCTTTTTTATGAAATGTTAACCCTGACTACCTATCCACTGGTCACCCATAGTGGAACGGCTGAGGCAAAACGCTCCGGCAGACTCTATCTTGGTATTCTGCTTGGAACGTCAATCGGTTTGCAACTGCTGGCTATCATCTGGACCTGGTCCATCACCGGCACCCTGGATTTTACTCAGGGAGGTGTATTTGATAGCCAGGTATCGGGTGGCGTGATCGGAGTACTATTCGCACTCTATATCTTTGGTATCGGCAAAGCCGCCTTAATTCCGTTTCATCGCTGGTTACCGGCGGCCATGGTGGCACCTACGCCAGTGAGTGCGCTGTTACATGCCGTTGCTGTTGTAAAGGCAGGCGTATTTACAGTGCTTAAGATCACAGTCTACATCTTCGGTTTTGATACCCTTGCAGATGCAGGTGCGAATACCTGGATCATCTATATCGCTGCTGCAACCATATTGATAGCATCATTGATTGCCCTTAATACAGATAATCTCAAGGCGCGACTGGCCTACTCAACCATTAGCCAACTCTCATATATTGTGTTGGGTGCATTGCTGATTAATAAAATAGGCACTATTGGTAGTGGCATGCATATCGCCATGCATGCTTTTGGCAAGATCACCCTGTTCTTTTGTGCCGGTGCCATTATGGTTGCGTCACACAAGACAGAGGTTAGCCAGATGCGTGGATTAGGTCGCGCTATGCCGCTCACCATGGCGGCATTTTTCATCGGTAGTCTGAGTATTATCGGTTTACCTCCGATGGGGGGGATGTGGAGCAAATGGTTTCTGGTGTTGGGCACTGTAGAGTCCGGGTTAACTATACCTCTTGTTGTTCTGTTAATCAGTTCCCTGTTAAATATTGCTTATCTGCTACCCATACCTATCCGCGGTTTTTATCACGAAGTAGATAACACCAGAAACACGGCCATTAAAGAGGCGCCCTGGCCATGCCTTATTGCTATCTCTATATCTTCATTGGGGTGTATTGTGCTGTTTATCTTTCCTGAACCGATCTATCGATTGCTTGAATCAATTTTTTGAAATGTGGTGATATGTAATGGATGAAAAGAAGAAGTATTTTTTAGACAAGCCGGAAAATATCAAAAAGGTGTTACGGATATTCTATGTCATCTGTGCGGGATTATTAGGTATTGACCTCTTTTACCATCGGCATGTGATGCATAGTTGGGAAAACCTTTGGGGGTTTTACAGCATATTCGGTTTTGCTGCCTGTGTGACCCTGGTGTTAGTTGCAAAGGGAATGCGCAAATTGTTGATGCGGGATGAAGAGTATTATGATAACTAACATTCCCCCATTCCTGCTCTTCTTTATTGCGGCACTGCTGGTGCCATTTGTGCATGGTTATCTGCGACTTGCATTGTTAGTTGCTGTCCCTGTTGTGGGTGGAATCAATCTGATTGGAATAGAGCAGGGCATATATCTACAGACCGCTCTATTGGATTACGAACTGATACCTTATCGCGTCGATAGATTAAGCCTGCTGTTTGGATATCTGTTTCATCTGGCTGCACTAATCAGTGTTATTTACTCTCTGCATGTGCGCGATACGGTGCAACATGTCTCAGGATTAATGTATGTAGGAAGTGCATTGGGTGCAGTGTTTGCCGGGGATTTGATCACACTGTTTATCTTTTGGGAGTTGATGGCGATCACGTCTGTATTCCTTATCTGGGCCAGGCGCACAGAGCGGGCAATGGCCTCCGGTTTCCGTTACCTGATTATTCAGGTCGGATCGGGCGTCCTGTTTCTGGCAGGGGCCGTACTTCATGTCTATGAGACAGGTTCGGCCCGTTTTGACTTTATTGGACTGGATGGACTTGCTTCCTGGCTCATCTTGCTCGCCTTCGGTATCAAGGCGGCATTCCCCATGTTGCACAACTGGTTGACGGATGCTTATCCGGAGGCAACACCGACGGGTACAGTCTTTCTCAGTGCCTTTACAACCAAGACCGCCATCTATGCATTGGCAAGAGGGTTTCCGGGGACAGAGTTGCTGGTTTATGTGGGTGCGGTGATGACCTGCTTTCCAATCTTTTATGCCGTGATTGCAAATGATCTGCGCCGGGTGCTGGGATACAGCATGATCAACCAGTTGGGATTTATGGTATGTGGTATCGGTATCGGCACGGCGTTGAGCATCAATGGTGCCGTTGCCCATGCCTTTACAGATGTAATTTTTAAAGGACTGTTGTTTATGTCGATGGGGGCTGTGCTGCATATGACAGGACGCATTAATGGTTCTGAACTGGGTGGGCTCTATAAGACCATGCCAAAGACAACCATTCTGTGCATTATTGGTGCGGCATCAATATCCGCCTTTCCTCTGTTCAGTGGTTTTGTCAGCAAGTCCATGGTGATGTTGGCTGTACTGCAAGAGGGCCATCATGTCGTTTGGCTGGCACTACTGTTTGCATCGGCGGGCGTCTTTCATCATGCCGGGATAAAGATCCCGTTTTTTTCCTTCTTTGCCCACGACTCCGGTATTCGTGTCAGCGATCCGCCTTTAAATATGTTGATCGCCATGACACTGGCGGCTGTGCTATGTATCTTTATCGGCAGTTATCCCTGGTTGCTCTATAGCCTGTTGCCATTTACTGTTGATTATATCCCTTTTGATGCAACACATATTATTGCGCAACTGCAACTGCTGTTTTTTTCTGCGTTAGCCTTTACCTGGTTAAAACTTTCCGGCATCTATCCACCGGAATTGCGATCAATCAACATTGATGTGGAGTGGATCTATCGAAAATTTCTTCCAGCTTGTTGGGGTTTGATTATGATGTTTGTTGCTGGACTAAATGCATTCTTTATTGGACTAACAAACATAATTTTTATAATGGCTCGCGATAATCTGGCACGGATCTATGGTCCACAAGGGGTGTTACCTCGAACTTTACAGACAGGAATTGTGGTTTTTTGGGTCATGTTATTCCTTGCCGGATACCTTATTTATTACCTTGTTTGGCGCCATTAATTCGGTAATCAAATACCGTGCTTCCATGTACGGATTGTTGATGTGCCCTATGTGGCGCATGTCCGCATATGGCTTACGCTTCGCGCTGGTCCATCCCCAGGCCAGATTATTAACACGGCGACCTGTCAGGTTTCCGGGTTAATAATTTATAAAAAGAAGGGGGGGACTTAAATAATTAGAACTACTTATTTGTGAGTAGTTTTAAACGCACTAAATTTCCTCATTTTTGATAATAGATGTCTGTTATCAATATCATTATATTAGTCCGCACATGGATGTAACTTGTGATTAAAGTCTAATCTGCGATTACTAGACTCATATGGATGCGGTCACGGAAGATTTTGCGCCATGGAAGGCGCACCTATCATAATCCTAAAAACCGTAGTTGGCAGTTTTTTGCTCCTGCAAAACCTGCATACCCACCTTCCATGGTGATAACCGGCCCTAAATCAGAATGATGCGTTATAAACCAGGATCTTATCGTGTATTAGGTCTTGACCCATGAGTGAGTCTACCTACTCATTTGACTGCACGTTATGCATGCACATGCTCCCTGTTTACGATTTGGAGAGATGGGCCACTCTCGACTCATGTCTTTGTGGCATACGTGCATCCTTGCACGCAATCTCGCCAACTCATGTAACATGTAGGCTTATTGATAGTTGTTAGCATTGAACCAATAAATTGCATCTTTAAGTCCTTCAACGCCTGGTCTTGATTGATATCCCAGTTTTTCTTTTGCCTTTTGACTAGAAAAAAACATCATTTTTTTCGACATTCTTACACTATCAACAGTCGCCCTCGGTTCTTTATGAGTGATACTGGCTATGCGCTCCATAAACCAGGCGATGGGCATAACCAGGTTATGGGGCAGCTTGATTGTCGGGGGTGAAATGTCCTGACTGACGCAGATATATTCAAGTATCGATGCTAATGACATGTTATCACCACCAAGAATATAACGTTCTCCGAGTTTACCTTTCTCCAATGCAAGCAGGTGCCCATTGGCGACATCATCGACATGAACAATATTTAATCCCGTATCCACGTAGGCAGGCATACGCTTACGGATAGTATCGAGTACGATTCTTCCGGTTGGCGTCGGTTTAATATCACGTGGACCTACAGGTGTAGAAGGGTTAACAATTGTCACAGGACAAGACTGCTCCTTCACGAGTTTGCTGACTTCCTGTTCAGCCAGGAATTTTGAGCGTTTGTAATGTCCAAACATATCATCCAGCGATACAGGTGTTGTTTCGTCAGAGGATGTTCCGTTTGTCTGTAAACCTAAGGTAGCTACACTGCTGGTATAAACAATCTTTTCAACACCAGCATCTGTTGCTGCAATGATTAGGTTACGTGTCCCGCCAACATTTGTTTTATACATTGTATCCGGATCAGGGATCCATAAGCGGTAATCAGCGGCAATATGAAACAGGGTATTACATCCTTTTACAGCCTGTTTTAATGATTCAGTATTTCTTAGATCACCTTCGATTATTTCAACGTCAATACCTTCGAAATTACGTCTGTCTGAATCAGGTCTTACCAGTGCACGTACATCATGACCTTTATCTATTAATAATCGTAAGACAGCTGATCCAACAAATCCATTTGCACCTGTTAATAATGTTTTCATATGGCAGACTTTTGTTGAGTAAGATAATCTTTTGTAACCCACAAACCAAAGGCAGGTGCACCGAATGTCGCGAGTAATAAAAAGTAGTAATCTAGTTGAAAGTAAGTGACTGCAGGGAGAAGATATAAGACATCTTCAACCTCTAATCCACCTTTATGGGGTTGGCGGGCCTCTTTTTTATCAATTTGTAGTTCAATTTCATTTCGCATATGAAAGATGGCAGCAATAGATAAACCGGCAATTATTCCCATAATGCCTGCATAATCGCCCAGGTTGCTTTTCATCAAACCAATGCCTATACCCAGAAATAGAAATATATTAACCAGGGCATCAGAAGCAAGATCGTAATAATGACCTTTGAGGCTTATCTTTCCTGTCAAGCGGGCTAATTCTCCATCAGCGTGGTCGAGAAAGTTCGAGATTATAAAACAAAATGCACCAATATTGCTGTAGGTATACTCACCGATTGATAAAAATACACCGGCAAAGATGCCACATAGTAGACGTAAAGTTGTTAATTGATTTGGTGTGATAAAAGTGTCGCGTAACGGATATATCAATCGATATGCGAACCGCGCATCCCAGGGCTTATTATATAATTGCGTTATCATTCGGTTTACCTGCTAACGAATTTTGCCATATCAGAAAAGCAGGAAGTATCATCATAGTGGATATCATCATTGAGGCAAGTCCCACAGATAAAAGCAAGCCCATG
Organism: uncultured Enterobacteriaceae bacterium; assembly: GCA_964392105.1. GTDB lineage: Bacteria > Pseudomonadota > Gammaproteobacteria > Eutrophobiales > Eutrophobiaceae > UBA7359. Next base: position 25,822 of record CAYMPA010000014.1, on the reverse strand, counting down.
CTAGCAGTACCTTGATGTGAGGAGAATGCCAGGTTGCCGATACTACAGATGGTTGTCAGTGAACTGACAACCACACCGCGTGAAGAACTGGTCATGAATATGTTTTTTTGTGATTGCCGTTCCTGGTGAAATCGATCAGCAATATGAATACCACTGTCTACGCCGATACCCAGTAATAATGGCAAGCCGATAATATTGGCGAAATTTAGTGGGATGTTAAATAGTAGCATAAACCCAGATGTAAAAATGGCACCCACTAATACAGACACCAGAATAATGACTGCATCGATCTTCACTTTAATCAATAGTAATAACAACAAAGCAATAGTGATAAAAGCATAGGTGAAGGCGGATTTAAAAGCGGTTATAACAGCATTGCCGGCTTCGATACTAATAACTGGAGAACCTATTACATCTTTATCAAATGCTTGTATTTGCCCGACGAAATTTTTCATTGCAGAATTATCATTGAGGTTTTCTATCGGTAATATCTGCATTATATAGTAATTATCACTTACCCAGCGATCATGGACCTCGACAGGGATATCCTCTAATCCAACTTCTTCAGCATTTAATGCTTCAGACAAGGAACTTATCCTGCCAGAAAAGCTGGTCAACATCTGTTGTTCCAGTTGCTCTAATGTTTTGTCGCCTGAATACTTATCAAGCTTTAATAATAAATCGCCCAGATTCTTTTTTAATATTATTGTGTCATTATCCAGACTGTTTGCCGGTAATTCATCCAGCTTATTGTTTAATTGGATGATTGCGTTGAGACGATCTTCTTTATTGATTGCCGGAGATGATTGATTCGATGTTAATACACCTAATAATAAATTCATCTCATCAATAATTAATAATTTATCCTCCTGCTCTTCGGGAATAAAATCATCAAGCCAAACTACTTTGTCGACCGACGAAAGCGATTCGATATTCTGTTTGGTATTACTTACTCTCTTCATATCTTCTTTTAGCAATATACCTTTCCAGGGGGAGGTTTTACTATCTTCTAATAAATCGCGATAGGTTTGCACGGATTCATTTTCAGGGTCCTGAAGATTCAAGGTATTTGTATCAAAACTTATTTTATTAAATTGAAAACCGAGACCTGTCACAATTAGCAATGTAATTAGTAATACAAGTTTCGCATGTTTATATGGAATATTGGTTAATACATCTATAAACGGGTGTGCCTGAATTTCTTGTGGTTTATTTGTTTGTTTACAGGAAATAAAACTTAATAGTGCAGGTAGCAAGGTAAAGGTAAAAAATAAACTGATGAACATACCGCTACCTGCAATCCAGCCTAATTCAGCTACTCCCTGATAATCGGTTGGCAAGAAAGAATAAAAACCTATCGCCGTTGTAATCGCACACAAGATTAATGATCTGAAAATATGTGAAATTGCTTTCTGCAGGGCTTGTCCCTTATCCGATATAGCCAGTTTTTCTTCCCGATAACGTAATGCCATATGAATTGCAAAATCAATCCCGAGACCGATATACAAAACTGCAAATGCAACAGATATAAGGTTTAGTTTACCCACTGTTGCTGTTGCAAATGCGGTTGTAGCAATTAAGCCTAATAACAGGGTAATTAAACAGGCAGAAACCAAGTGTAACGACCCAAGACCAATGGTTAGAATAATTGCAACGAGGATAAAAGAAATAATAATAGCTTGAATATTAGCTTTTGAAACACTTTTTAATTCTTCATAGGAAAGAACGGTACCGCCAGTTAATCTGACTTTAATTGAAGTATTATTATTTATATTAATTGAATCAATGGTTGTTCTAACATGTTTAATGACATTTTCATCTGGCAATAATGATTCATCATCTTCTTTAGTTTGTAACATGATAAATTCGCGATAGATGGATTCAGTTTCATTATCATGACTCATTAAACGTTGCCAGGAAACCTGATAACTTTCGTTTTCAAGTGCACGGTTTATTTCGAGTAGTAATGGTTTAAGATCGATATCCTCACCATCCTGTTTAGCTTGTATGGCATCACCAAGCATATTAAATAAACCACGCAGGTTTTGATCTTCCAGCAAGGTACCAAGAAATGGTTGAATCATTGCAAGTCGATCAGATAAGTCCTGTAACTCATCTATATCAAGAAACAAAAAAGCAGATTGGCGGAAGTAGGGTAGTAATGATGGATAATAAATATAGTTTAGTAATGCAGAATCATCTATCAAAGCTGTATATAATTTTTCAGCTGTATCACTTGCCTGGTCAGGTGTTTCTGCTTCAATGACGACGAGAATGTTATCCAGAAATTGTGGAAACAGTCTTTCATATTCAATATCAAGTTTCCGCCAATGTAGTTCTTCTGACAGCATATCAGTGGTGTCAGTACTCATACCCAGGTTATCTTTGATATAAAATACTGATGCTATGGTAAGAGCAATAATACTAATGATGATCGAGATACGATTGCGTTCAATAAATTGAACCCAGGATACGATCATACGTTCGATAGTCGATGTATGAGATTCATTCATTATATTAAATTCAGATATAACAGGTAGATATCAGTCTTATGGGTGTCTGTAAAAATAGTGATTTTTTGTTCGCCTCATTCCTGAGGCTCCCCCTTCGGGGCTTACGCGCAAAATTGCTCCCGGCAATTTTGTCGTGAGTGTTAGAAATCATGGCGCGGACGACTGCATGGATGCAGGACGACTCCAAGGACCTCGGTATACCCCTCAAGGGGGTACTGAAAATAGCCCCCTTGAGGGGTGCGTGAATGGTAGAGACGAGTCTGGAACAGAGACCGAGCAGTTGCCGAGCCGACACCCCAATCGCGAAAAAAGTGCATTTTAATAGCTGCCCAGATGATAAGATTAGACTCTGAATACATACTCCTTGTCAGGTTCACGCTCGATGTCTGGCGGATAACTAATGCGTTTATCATAATAATATTGTCTACGATGGTCACCTTCAGCAGCAGCATTGTATGTGACGTACAGTACCCGTCGTTTCTCGTTTGTCATATTTGGTCCTGATCGGTGTGGTGCAAAAGAATCAAAAAAGACAGCATCGCCTGGATTGGTTGGCACAGATATATAATCTAATTCATCTTCTTCGAGTGGCTTCCATTGTTCGCCAATCAGTCCTTTATCGTGATATCCACTCGCCATTTCCAGGCAACCGTTCTCAACTGTTGAAGGATCAATACTGACCAGCGCAGTGATATGTAATTTCGAATAACGATCCCAGCCTGCTTGTACATCCTGGTGTGCCTTGAAACCATCACCACCAGGCATCTTGAAATTTATCTTGTCTTTGAAAAGGATTGCTTCATCATCAAATAATTGAGATGTAATCTGCTGGATCTCGCCACGAACAAAAAGATCGCTGAACCCTTGATGAAAAGGTTCAATATCTTCCATACGTGATAATATGCGTTTCCCCGGTTCCAGTTTGCTTTCTTCAAAATACATCATGTATTTACCGGTTACTTCAGGATAATTTGTGACTTCTTTTGTCCATTCAGTAATCTCTTGCATTCGTTCAGTATCATATAGATTTTGAATGACTAGAAAACCGGTAGATTTGAATTCTTCAATCTGTTCGCTACTTATTTTCATATCAATATTATTGTGTAAATAATGTGGATTCTTATAAACCAGTTAGTAATTTATGACAAGTGACTGAACTTAATACTAGGCAGAATAGAAAAAATATTTATCTTTCAATTCCGGGGCTATGCCAGTCAATGTTTTTAATGCCATTTGATAACTTTTTGCCAATATAGAAATGTCACGTATCTGTGAAGGTTTTAAAATACAGGACAAAATAATCTGAAACAATTTGGGTTGACCTAGATTATCGATGTGTTTTATCACGGCATCTGGAATGTTTGTGTCAGCGCTATCTGCAATTGTACGTATGACAAGAAAATCAAGATTATTAACCGTCGTTACTTTTGCAATAGCAATACTTTCCATATCGACCGCTAATGCACCGGTATTTTGTAATAACAATTTTTTATCTGCAGAAGATGCACATATCTCACTACTCGATGCAATATCACCGCTTATTACGTTATAGGATGTTTGTTGAAAATGTTCAGATATTCTATTTATCCAATCATTGGATATATTATAGGTTTTATCCTCGTTGATTATTGATTTAGGGAGGAATAAATCACCTGTGTTTAGTGAATCATCAATTGCGCCTGCTACTCCCCAACTGATTAAAGCATCCACATTAAATTCCAATATTTTCTTTGCGGCATGGTATGCAGATTCATATCCAATCCCGGACAGACATAAAAAGATGTTTTTATGAATTTCAACGGGTAAAGCTACATTCATTTTTTTGTTGTGTAGACACGTTGCCTCAGCGGGTAAAGCTGCAATGATACCAAGCCTGCTCAAGATTTATTTTGTGTTAAAGTGCGGTAGCGTGCTAACGCCCAGAGTGGGAAGTATTTTGTATAACCGTGATATTTTAAATAGAAAACTCGTGGAAATCCTGGAGCGGTATAACTATCATCATGCCAATGTCCATCCGGTGATTGATTTGAAATTAAATAGTTGATACCTCTTTTAACGGTATCAGTATCTGCTTCGCCTGCGGCTAATAAGGAAAGTAATGCCCATGCTGTCTGGAATGATGTACTTTGATAGGGGCGACGATGTCTTGGAGGATAATAACTATCATTACTTTCACCCCAACCACCATCTTCATTTTGCATATCCTGTAAATATTTGACGGCCTTTCTTATGTATTCCTGTTGTGGTTCTTCTTCAGCAATCTCAAGTGCCGTAAGCACAGACCAGGTTCCATATATATAGTTTGTACCCCAACGTCCAAACCAGGATCCATCATCTTCCTGTTCTATTTTTATATAATAAATCGCATCCCTGATAGTTGAAGCGTATTTATCTTTATCAGCCAGACTCAGTAATGCAATTGAACGACCTGTGACATCAGCAGTTGGTGGGTCGAGCAGGGCGCCGTGATCAGCAAACGGAATGGCATTGAGATAGTATTGGGTATTGTTAACCTCAAATGATCCAAAGCCACCATCGTTGGATTGCATACCAGCTACCCATTGAGCTGCACGTTGAATCGGTTCTGAATATTTATCTTTACCAGTTCGATGCATAGCCCAGGCAACCATGGAAGTATCATCAAGATCCGGAAAATAATAATTACTATACTGAAATGCCCATCCACCGCCGGCCAGGTTTGGCCTTGGTATGCGCCAATCACCGGGTTCATCGCTAAGTTGTCGATCCTTGAGCCAGTCGAGTGCGTTTTCTATTTCAGGAGTGATGTTATCTTCGGTTTCAGTTTCGATCATTGCCTGACCTGCCAGACAAGTATCCCAGATTGGCGATACACAAGGTTGGCAATACATGGAATTACCACGTTTGATTAATAATGTATCTATAGCCTGACGAGCCAGTTTTCGAGAGGGATGTTGTTTTGGGTAACCAAGAACGACAAGGGATTCAAAAACATTGACCATCGCCGGGAAAATACCACCAATGCCATGTTCTTCATTCATGCGTGCCAGGAACCATTGCTCACATTTACGTATGGAATACTGACGTACGAATTTTGGTACCAGTTTTTCTATCAAACGACCAATATGGTCAAGAATCAGGAAAGCGCGACTTAATGGCGTAGTAATCTTGAAATAATGCTGTTCATCTTCAGGTGGTGTAATAAACAGTTCTCTTATATCTATACCACGTGGATTAACAGCTGCCGGTTTCATGGTACATAAAACAAACAACGGCACCATGACTGTTCGTGACCAATAAGACACCTTATCTATATGGAATGGAAACCACTTTGGTAAAATGATGACTTCCGCGGGGATGAATGGTGTCGCTCTCCATGGCACCTGTCCAAACAATGCCATGGTAATACGTGTGAATACATTACTATGTGCGGCGCCGCCATGATTCAAAATCATGGTTTTTGCACGAATCATGTGTTCTTCATGCGGGTCATCACCAACAAGCTTCAATGCATAGTAGGTTTTGACGGAACAGCTTATATCAAAATCACCCCCGGTATAGAGAGACCATCCACCTTCTTCATTTTGTTGATCGCGTAAGTATTGAGCGATCTTTTGCTCTGTTTCATCATCGATTTCACCAACAAAGTGGTTCATCAATACGTATTCGGCAGGGATTGTGCAGTCAGCCTCGAGTTCATATACCCAATGCCCGTCATCATGCTGTTGTTCGAGCAATTTATTTTTAGCCGATTGAATAGCATCGTCCAGATTAACCGCCACATTTTTCGAATGAGACTCATCCAGAGTTTGACTGATCGTACTGTCGTTGTGTGTATACAGGGTCATTATTGATTCTTGGTTACTCGATGGGTATAGAAGCCAGGGTAGGCAGCTAAAGAGAAGAATAATTTGTTGAGATTATTGTTTATAGCCACGTTATTCCCCTTATTATTATTGCCACCATCCGGGCGCTATCCGTGTATGACACTGATCTATCAGAGTCTCTCATGAATATTAGCCATAGGCAAACGACGCCCGCTGAATTGGAACAGGTAATTCAAAATGCGATCGTTGCCAACAAACATGCTGGTTAAGAATATGGTTGTTTTGACACTTCGACGACTTATTTTGACCTGCTGGCCTTTTGTAAATTCAGGATTTTGTCGAATTTTTTCAAGTGTTAAGACCGCCATTCCCAGGGCCCATAAACAGAAACGGCGAAGGCCTTTTTCACTGGTTGGAATAATCAAGGTGTAGCGTAATGCATTGTCTACATGGGCATGAGCGATACCGAGCAATTCAATCAGTGCTTCATTAAATCCATTTTCAGTTTTACCAGGTATCTTGTGGCGTATATCTACGCCATGTTTGTTAAATATATCCTGAGGCAGCCAGCAGGCCCCACGTTCATGATCTTCCCAGATATCTTTCAGAATGTTAGTCATTTGTAATCCCTGTCCAAATGACACCGCAAGTTGCATAAGTTCATCACGATGTGCATCAATTTCAGAGGAATAATCACAGAATAGTTCGGTGAGCATTTCACCGACGACACCAGCGACGTAATAACAATATTGTCCCATGTCATTCAGATTAGCCACACCATCCAGGGTTTCGGCATCCTGATATCGCGCCATACCATCGGCCATGATCGAGACACAACGTACCAATGCCGCTCGCTGGCGCTCATTAAAACTATGGGTAATTCGTATTACTGGTGCTGTATTCGCAATCAAATCATGCTCTGATTCAGTTGCAGTTGGAGACAATAATGGAAATAAGGCCTCAGTAAATGCCTCTGCGTTTTCAGTGCCCTTTACCACCTCGATAAACCGTTCGGCATATTCTCTTTTCTGTTCAGCCGACATCGATTTGTCATCCTCAACCGTATCGGCAATACGGCACAAGAGATAAGCATTTGCCACAACCTTGCAGAGGGGATCTGGTAATTCTGGTATCGTCAGCGCGAATGTACGGGAGACATGCTGCAATATCTCGTTTTGATAAGCGGCGTCGTCCAGATTCGTACGAAATTCTTCTTTTGATTTCATGAAAAATGATTATCTCTTTAGATAACAATATCTTACCATTAAATATTTGATAAATAGAAAAAGTTTTTTGTGTTTGTTCGGCGATGCTTAGAGTGCGTTGCACGATGTCACGAGCGAAAGCTAATCGAGGCAAAATAACCGACAAATTCGCCCGGAGCGAATTTGGGCAACAAATGTTGCTCGTAAGAGTGAAATACATGGATGTATTTCACCCAAAAGTGGAGTTTACACGCAGTAAATGAGTATTTTGAGGTTATATTTAACGATGAGTAGCCAAGTGTAGTAATCGTGCAGTGTGCTCTAAAGGTTTATGCACATGAAAAAATGTTACAATTCAATAATTAGGGTGACTCGGGACGCGCACATTACAACCTGATCAATTCGGATGCAATCAGTCAATTCTGGATCACCTATACATAAAAATCGATTTGAGTGTGTGCCTGATAATTATTCGGCTAACACATACCTTATATATTAATGAGTAAATAGAGTGAGTTCTATTCCTGACATAATTTCGCCTGCTGCTGCCATAGATTCGGACAATCAATCAGGTCAGTGTTATTGGCAGTCTGGTGAAAATACACAGTTACTGCAATTAGCAGATCTCCCTGAACAATTTCGCCAGATTGATGTACCGTTTTCCCTGATTAAAGACCAGTCTGATGTATTGATTGCGCTCGGTGGTTCAATTCATTTTAGTGATACTGGAACAACCGATAATAATCACAAGTGTCTTGCGTTCGTTCCGAAACAAGAGATCACATCACTGGGCGATAAACAATTCTGTCAGGATTACAAAATCAAATACCCTTATATGACAGGTTCAATGGCTAACGGGATTGCTTCGACTGATTTGGTTGAAGTTATTACCAATGGCGGTATGTTGGCATCATTTGGTGCGGCCGGATTGTCATTGGGCGAAATTGAGGAAGCAATACAACGTTTAAAGGAATCACTGGACAATAAACCGTATTGTTTCAATTTGATTTATAGTCCAAACGAAAAAGGTCATGAGGATGCTGTTGTTGATCTTTATCTCCGTTATGGTATCGATCTTGTGGAAACCTCAGCCTATATGAAATTGACATTGCCGGTAGTACGCTATCGTGTGAAAGGCATTCATAAAGATAATCAGGGTAATATTATTGTTCCCAATCGAATTATCGCAAAGGCATCACGTGTTGAATTAGCGAGTAAATGGTTTAGTCCACCACCCGAAAAATTGTTAAATGAATTATTAGCACAGGGTACGATTACTGAAGAAGAAGCCGGCTTGGCCAAAAATATTCCGATGGCACAGGACCTGACAGTGGAAGCAGACTCGGGCGGACATACGGATAATCGACCTGCAATTACACTATTGCCTACGATGTTAGCGTTACGTGATCAGTACCAGGCCAGATACAACTACAAGCATCAATTACGTGTTGGTGCTGCAGGGGGTATTGCAACCCCGGCTTCAGCCCTGGGTGCCTTTTCAATGGGTGCAGCATACATTGTTACTGGCACTGTAAATCAGGCCTGTAAGGAATCAGGTTCTTCCGACTTAGTCAGGCAAATGTTGGCCAAAGCGGAACAAGCTGATGTCACTATGGCACCTGCAGTAGATATGTTTGAAATGGGTGTGAAGTTACAAGTATTAAAGCGCGGCACCATGTTTGCAATGCGTGGGAATAAACTTTATGAGATCTATAAAAAATACGGTTCGATAGAAGACATTCCTGAAACTGAAAAAATAAACATGGAAAAAACTATATTTAAAATGTCGTTAGATGAAGTATGGCAAAAGACAGAAGAATTTTTTAGTGATCGGGATCCTTCCCAGCTTGAGAAAGCGAATAAAGATCCAAAACATAAGATGGCCTTAATTTTTCGCTGGTATCTTGGTTTATCTTCCAGATGGGCTAATGCAGGTGTTGAAGATCGTCAGGTGGATTACCAGGTATGGTGTGGTCCAGCTATGGGTGCATTTAATGAATGGACACGCGATACATTTCTAGCGGAACCAGATCAACGGGACACTGTGACAGTAGCAATGAATATCATGTTTGGTGCTGCAGTACTAAACCGGATCAACGGATTGCATAAACAAGGTATTGAACTTCCCATCGAGTTAACCCAATTCCAACCAATGCAACTTAAGACAATAAAGAAATATTTATCCGAGTGAGTTATGTCAAAGAGTAAAGATAAACAACTGAGCACCACTAAAAATAGTAATTTTTTAGTGGCTGGTTTTTGCTCCTGCAAAATCTACATTTCCGCCATCCATGGCGGTCATCGCGGAAAAAGTGCATTTTTAGGGGTGCTCAGATGAAGCCTATTGCGATTGTGGGCATAGGTTGCCTATTCCCCAAGGCAAATAACCCTGAAGAATATTGGGCCAATATTCGTGAAGGTGTCGATGCGATAACTGATATTCCAGAGTCACATTGGAATCCAGCAGACTATTTCGATGCAGATAAATCGACACCCGATATGACCTATGCCAAACGGGGCGGCTTTATCAACCCCATTGATTTCAATCCCTTGTTATACGGTCTAAGCCCCAACAACATTGAAGCAACCGATACAACCCAGTTATTAGGTATGGTGGTGACACGCCAGGCCTTGTTGGATGCGGGCTATTCAACGGCTAAAGATGCGGGAGATGGTCGTGAATTTGATCGTGATCGTACCAGCGTCATCATGGGTGTTACCGGCACATTGGAGTTGGTTATTCCATTAGGCGCAAGGCTCGGACACCCCATCTGGCGAAAGGCATTGGCCGATGCCGGTATTGATCCGGAAACAGCAGAAGATGTTGTGCAACGTATAGCTGATGGTTATGTCCCCTGGCAGGAAAATTCATTTCCGGGTTTATTAGGAAATGTTGCTGCAGGTCGTATCGCCAATCGCTTTGATTTCGGTGGGACCAATTGTGTTGTCGATGCAGCCTGTGCCAGTTCTTTAAGTGCAGTACACCTTGCCGCATTGGAACTGAGTACCGGTCGCGTTGATATGGCAATTACCGGAGGTGTGGATACCTTCAATGACATATTCATGTTTATGTGTTTCAGTAAAACACCGGCCTTATCACCAACCGGGAACAGTCGTCCGTTTGCGAAAGAGGGTGATGGCACTATTCTTGGTGAAGGACTCGGTGCAGTTATCTTAAAACGTCTCGATGATGCACGCCGCGACGGCGATAAAATATATGCCGTGTTACGTGGGATAGGTTCTTCATCCGATGGCAGGGGTAACGCTATTTATGCACCGAGTGCAAATGGTCAAACCAAGGCGCTTTGGAATGCTTATCGTGAATCCGATGTTACACCAAGAAGTATTGAATTAGTTGAGGCACATGGTACTGGTACGTCTGTTGGTGATGCCGTTGAGGCCAAGACATTGTCCGGTGTTTATCGTCAGGATAATGAAGATGAAACCTGGTGTGCGATCGGCTCAGTAAAATCAATGATTGGACATACCAAGGCCGCGGCAGGTGTTGCGGGTCTTATCAAGACAGCAATGGCGTTGAAACATAAAGTATTACCACCAAGCATCAAGGTTGATGAACCACTTGAAATAATCAACCCTGGTACTGCGCCGATTTACATAAATACGATTAAACGTCCCTGGTTGAAAACATTGGATACACCAAGACGTGCAGCACTCAGTGCATTCGGATTTGGTGGAAGTAATTTTCATTGTGTCCTGGAAGAAGCTGAAGAGACTAAAACAGAGATCGAATGGGATGGGCAGGTACTAATCATTGCCTTAAGCGCAGACTCTAAAGAAGAACTTGTAAAACGGCTACCAGAGTCATCAACATTGGAGTCGTGGAATAGCCTCAGACACTTTGCCTATGACTCATGTCAGTCATTTAATAATAATGCTACACATCGATTAACCATTGTAGTCGAGAAATCAAGATCAGAATTACATAAGCAGATAACAGATATTAAAAAACAAATAGAAGACTCATCAGTAAATGCATGGCAAAGACCGGACGGAATAACATACAGCTCAGAAGAAACCAATAACAATATTGCTTTTGTCTTTCCCGGACAGGGATCGCAGTACGTCGGTATGTGCCGTGACCTGGCCTGTCAATTTCCTCAATTTTTATCCGTGCTCGAAGAAGCAAACCAGACTTTTATAGAAGCATCTGCTACACAATCTTTAGTGGATATTCTGTATCCTATCCCTGTTTTTTCAGACTCCGATAAAAAAGAACAAGAGAACACTCTACGTCTAACCCAGAATGCACAGCCTGCGATTGGTGCTGTCAGCCTTGGCGTACTGGATGTGTTGACTCATTTTGGAATTAAACCGAATGCAGCAATAGGCCATAGTTATGGTGAATTGACGGCACTTTCGGCAGCAGGTTATTTCAACTCTGAAACCTTACATCGTTTATCTCGCATACGTGGTGAGTTGATGGCTGCAGGGGAAGGCGACCGTGGTTCAATGCTGGCCGTGGTTGCGTTGTATGAACAAGTCGAAAACATGTTAAGTAAAAACAGTATTGAGCTTGTTATAGCCAACCATAATTCACCGAACCAGGTAGTATTATCAGGCGCTACCGATCAAATCGATAGTTTCGCAAAACTGGCCAAGGCTGAAAAAATACGAACAATAAAATTACCTGTTGCAGCTGCATTCCATAGTTCTTTTGTTTCGGAAGCGGCTATACCATTCGCCAAGGCACTGGAGTCGTTTGAGTTTTCTACAAATAATTATCAGGTACTTTCTAATACAACGACAGATCCTTATCCGGAAGAATCAGATGCAGCAAAACAATTACTCGCAAATCAGTTAGCATCGCCGGTCCATTTTGTTGAACAGATTGAAAAGCTTTATACAGAAGGGATAAATACATTTATTGAAGTGTGTCCGGGGAAAACATTAACCGGGCTAATTAAATCCATTCTTGCAGATAAATCTATAACTGCATTGGCAATTGATGCATCAACCGGAAAAAATCAGGGTCAATATGATTTGGCTATCGTGTTAGCAACAATAGCCGCTAATGGAAAACAGATTGATCTCACAAAATGGGATGAAGCCTGTTCGAAACTTGAAAAGCCGGCTAAAGATGCAAAACCTGCAATGACAATAGCGTTAAGTGGTGCCAATTATATGATGCCGCGCGAACCTCGTCCTGCAACTAAACGTGAACCAGTACCTGAACCAAAAATTAATACTATGACGAATGAAATAAAAAATAATTCTGCAACAATAAATCAACAAGCTGTATCAGGTACCGGTTCATTAAGCCATATTCCAGCTAATAACTTATTACAGGTAACCCGGGAAAGTATAATCGCCTTACAAAAGATGCAGGAACAAACTGCACGGTTACATCAACAATACCTCGAAGGCCAGGAGACTGCACAAAAATCCATCCAGTCATTGTTAGAACAACAACAGCGTTTAATGTCAGGAATGCCATTAGCTAATACAGTTCAACCACAGGCCAATGTGAACATTCCAGTTCAAGAAAGTATTTTAAAACCAGCGATAGTTGAAACACCTGTTATCAAAGAGATTGAAGAAACAAAGCAAGCAAGCCCCGATGTTGATGAACAGCCTGATGTTGATATTAATAATCTATTGTTAAATGTGGTTTCAGAAAAAACCGGTTATCCACTGGAGATGCTTAGCCTCGATATGAGTCTGGATACCGATCTGGGTATCGACTCAATCAAACGTGTAGAAATTCTATCTGCCTTACAAGAAAAATTACCCTGGTCACAGGCAGTTAATCCTGAAGAATTGGGAACTTTCCAATTCTTACAACACATTGTTGAATTTATTGCCGCAGGCAGACCTGTTGTTGATACAACTACAAGTACTGTCGTTAAAACTGAAAGTAAAGCTGGTAACAACTTCGCTAATGTCTTGTTGGAAATCGTATCAGAAAAAACAGGCTATCCAATCGAGATGCTGGATCTGGATATGCACCTGGATAGTGATTTGGGTATCGACTCGATCAAACGCGTTGAAATCCTGTCTGCCCTGCAAGAGACCATGCCGGGATTGCCAACTGTTAGTCCGGAAGAGTTGGGACAATTACAAACCTTACGCTCTATTACGGAATTATTTGTTTCCGAACAGCAAAATACGTTAGCTGTTGTTCCGGAACCAACAAATGTACCTATCGGTTTTGCGGATACATTACTCGAAGTCGTTGCTGACAAGACCGGTTATCCGGTTGATATGCTTTCTCTGGATATGAACATGGATAGTGATCTGGGTATCGATTCGATCAAACGTGTAGAGATACTGTCTGCAATACAGGAGCGCATACCCGAACTACCTTCAGTCAGTCCTGATGACATGGCGACATTACAAACCCTGCAATCCATAGTCGATATATTTAATGGAACTGACGCAGAACTACCATCAATAGAAGATGTTAAAGCTGATGAAAATATTGAAAGTAGTGAAAGTAAATATCTTGAGAAGGAATCAAAGATAGTTCGCAGCATTGTTCGTATTACTGAACTTGAACATGTTAATAAGAGAAAACAAATTGAATTTAACAAGGAAAAAGAAATCTGGATTACTAAAGAGAGTGGTGATATTGCTGAATTATTGGCTGAAGAACTAAATACCAAGGGATATAAAACTCAATTAATCGCTAATGATGAAAAACCGAATAAAAATCTGGGTGGTTTGATAATATGTGCTAAAGCAGATCCAGATAAACAATGGTTGCTTGAAACATTTGCTTTAATACAACGTTGTAGTACTGCCCTGAAAAATAATTCAAGCAAAAATTCAACAGGGTTCCTCACTTCAATAACGACATTGGGTGGCTATTTTGGATTTGAAGGTGACACACAGGGCGATCCTAGGCAGGCAGGTCTGTATGGAATCATTAAAACAGCAGACAACGAATGGTCTGATGTTCTGTGTAAATCAATTGATATCGATCCAGATTCTGTATCAATCGATTTAATTCAGAAAGAACTATTTTTAGAAGGTCCACTGGAAGTTGGTTTGATCAATGCTCAAGCTATTCAGTTGTTATTGGAAGAAGAAGCACTTACCGATAACAAAAAAGAAAACACTGTTCTAAATAATAATGACCTGATAGTGATATCTGGTGGTGCACGCGGTGTGACTGCCGAGGTTGCCGTTACCTTAGCCGAGTCATATAAATGTCGCTTGTTATTGTTGGGTCGTAGTCCAGTCCCTGTAGACGAACCAGAATGGTTGGCATCACTGACTGAACCAGCGAATATCAAAAAAGCGATACTTGAAAATTCAAAAGAGGAACTTCGTCCTGCCGATCTTGAAAAATATTATCAATTAATATTAGCCAATCGTGAGATCAAATCAACATTAGAACGGATTGAAAAAACCGGTGCAAAGGTCAGGTATTGTTCAGCAGATGTTACTGATCCTGATGTCGTTGCCAAAGTCATTGATTCGGTTCGTGATGAACTGGGTAACATAACAGGGATAGTACATGCAGCAGGTGTGCTCGCTGATCGACTCATCGAGGATAAAACAGAAGAACAGTTCAATAATGTTTATTCTACCAAGGTGGATGGTTTACAAAGCCTGTTATCTGCAACAAAGAATGATGTATTAAAATTAATTGTTTTATTTTCATCAACGACAGCAAGGTTAGGACGTAAAGGCCAGGTTGATTATGCCGCAGCCAATGAAGTATTAAACAAAATGGCTGCAGTTGAAAACCAACAAAGAAAGGACTGCAAGGTGTTGTCAGTCAATTGGGGTCCCTGGAATGGTGGCATGGTAACACCTGCACTTAAAAAGTTATTTGCCGAAGAAGGTGTTGGTGTCATTGGATTAAAAGCCGGCGCAGAATATCTGATACAAGAAATCGAATCGGATGGTCCTGTTGAAACAGTTGTACTGGGGGAATCTGAAAAAGCGCAATCAGTCATACCATTAACTCAATCAAAACCAGTAATAGAGAAAAGTGATCTGGTACTCGCATTCGAACGCGATCTTTCAGTCGGTTCTTATGCCTTTCTAAAATCGCATGTTATGAATGGTCAGGCAGTATTACCTGTTGCGGTCATTATTGAATGGTTTGCCCATGGGGCATTGCATTTGAATCCGGGTATGCAGTTTCACGGATTTGATGATTTTCGAGTATTGAAAGGTGTCACCTTAAAGGCTAATGAAAATATCCATTTACGAATCCTTGCCGGAACAATGATTCAGAAAGGAAATGTTGCACTTGTCCCGGTTGAGTTACGTTCTGATGAGTTGTTACATGCCAGTGCGGTAATGGTTCTGGTTGATGTATATGAAAAGAATGTTTTACCAAAACTGGAAGCAGTAACCGGTCAATATCAGTTTAAACAAGGTGAGTATTATCAAAATGGCCAGTTATTTCATGGACAACATTTACAGGGCATTACGGAAGTAACACACTGTAGTGATAAAGGCATCGTTGCCAATGTCACAGCTGCGCCACCTCCATCGGCATGGATGAAACAACCTATTCGTTCAAGCTGGTTAACTGATCCATTGATACTTGATTCCGCATTCCAGATGATGATCCTGTGGAGTTTTGAACAAAAAGGCATTGGCTCATTACCGACCGCAATCGCACGTTATCGTCAATATCAACGTGGCTTTCCAAAGGATGGCGCCAGGATAGTTGCTGAAGTTAATGAACATACAGATCACCGGGCCAATGCATCAATAGAGTTTCTTGATAGTAAAGGACAATTGATCTCATTAATGGATGGATACGAATGTGTACGTGACAGTTCATTGCAAACAGCATTCAAGGAAAATGATTTAGAAACACAAGCTTCCACTTAAGTATCTACTTAAAAGGCATAGATTAACAAAATAATTAATAGCTAAATTGGCGGTAAGTGTTCAAGTTTGCGTCTAAATTCCTCCGTTATTCTTTTTGCATCTATATTATTTCGAACAACCCCCCCCCCATAGAATTAAATTAGATATTTTGTCTAAAATGAACAATTTATCTATTTATGCTATATTATTTACAATAGACTTTTATTTCTGAGGAGCAAAATGTGCAATATATTAGTGCTACTGAAGCTAAACAAGCCCTTGCGAAAGTGTTAGATACTGTTCAGCGGGAACCAGTCATGATTCGAAAACAAAAGCGAGATGTCGCTGTTGTGCTTTCGGTGCATGAATATGAAAAGCTCACTGCTATAAACCTGGAAGAATTCGAGAAGTTTTGCGATATCGTGGGGCAAAAAGCGAAGAAAAAAGGACTAACTGAGAATAAACTCTCGGTTATTCTGAAGGGTGACAATGCCTAGGCGTATTGTTGTTGATACTAATGTATTAATTAGTTATTTATTATTACCTGATTCACTAACAAATCAAGCTGTTCGTTATGTGTTGAAAGGATCAATAACATTGGTATCCGATGATACCTTGGAAGAGCTTGCTTCAGTATTGGCAAGACCTAAATTTAATAAATATATTTCTTTAGAAGATCGTCAGCAATTCTTACGACATTGTGTCCGTATTTGTGAAAAGGTAACAATTACAAAGCGGTTTCAGCTTTGTCGAAATCCAAAAGACGATATGTATCTCGAACTCGCACTGAATGCAAATGCAGATATCATTATCAGTGGAGATAAGGATTTACTTTCGTTGCACCCATTTAAAGAAGTACAGATAGTTTCTCCTGCACGTTATCTTGATATTGAATCCGTGTAAGAACATGGGCGCTAAGGTTTTTGCGGCTAAACTTAAAGGAATTGGTTCCGCAGGCGGAAACTATTATTGTTTAACAGAAAATAGCAATAAGCAATTGGAAAATATGAAATTATTTATTTGTTTCCGGTCGATAAGAACGGCATATCAAAATTAATATATTGAATAAAGATAAATCAAATGTCGAGAAATATTGTGATCGGTTTCGAAAAAAGTAATTTAATCTAAATACTCTTGGATCTTTAAAAAGAGAAATATATTAAGAGCTGATTAATATCATATAATTCAGACTATACATATACAAATAAATCATTTTGAAGATATCACATAAGATCGCCATTGTAGGTATTGGGGGTGTTTTTCCCGGGGCACGTGATCTGGATGAGTTCTGGCAAAATATTCTGGATGCAAGAGATACCGCTATTGATGTCGGTGCAGATCGTTGGCATTTAGACCCTGGTGATTTGTATTCTGCTGACCTTGACCCCGATAAGGTAAATTCTCGTCGTGCCTGTTTGATTCAGGATTTTGAATTTGACCCTGCCGGTTTTAATGTTGATCCTGATTTACTAACGCGTCTTGATCCCATGTATCAAATTCTATTACATGCGGGTCGGGATGCCTGGGCTGATGCAAAAACAGATTCTATTAATAAAGAACGTGTTGGCGTCATCATTGGCAATATTGTCTTACCTACTGAATCATCATCAAGATTCAGCGATGAAATATTCAAACAACTTTTTGAAGCACAATTACGTGTTAATCAAGGAAAGCAAACTGAAACAACTGTATCTCTTAACCGGTATGTTGCCGGATTACCCGGTGGATTACTTGCAAAGGCTTTGGGACTCGGTGCAGGTGCTTATACCTTGGATGCCGCTTGTGCCTCTTCGCTTTATTCACTGAAGTATGCGGTTGACGAGTTATTAGCGGATCGCAGTGATGTCATGTTGGCCGGTGGTCTGTCACGGCCTGATTGTTTATATACCCAAATGGGTTTTTCTCAACTCAATGCCATTTCCAAATCAGGTCGTTGTTCACCGTTTGATAGCAAGGCAGATGGACTTGTCGTGGGTGAGGGTGCAGGTATCTTTGTACTTAAACGCTTAAGTGATGCGATAGAACAAAATGATTACATCTACGCAACAATTGAAGGTATCGGTCTCTCGAATGATATTGAAGGCAATATCATGTCGCCGGATTCTGAAGGTCAGTTACGCGCCATGCAATCAGCCTATGCTAAGGCCGGGTGGTTACCCAACCAGGTACAACATATCGAATGTCATGGTACGGGCACACCTGTTGGTGATGGTGTTGAATTCATTTCATTAAATAATCTTTGGCAAAGCCATAATGTCGATGGTCAATGTGTGATTGGCTCAGTCAAGAGTAATGTTGGCCATTTGTTAACAGCAGCCGGCGCAGCGGCATTAATGAAGACCCTGTTGGCTATGAAGCATGGAGTTATACCACCGACGGCAAATTATGAAACACCATCGAATAGAATAGATTTAGCTAATAGCCCGTTCAAGGTTTTAGATAAGGCAGAGTCATGGGATGTTGAAGATAACGCACCCCGGCGTGCAGCAATCAGTGGATTTGGTTTTGGTGGGATAAATGCTCACGTCCTTCTTCAAGAGTTTAATAATAAAACAGAACAAGTTTCACAGGCAGGAGTCATCACTAATGATAGACACGATATTGCCATTGTCGGTATGGATACACGTCTGGGTCCCTGGAATAATCAACAAGCTTTCGACGATGTTGTTTTGTTTGGTGCAGATAAACCAATTACACAGCCAGAAAATTGGTGGGGTGCTGAGAGTAAAGATCATAAAGGTTATTTAATCGATGAAATTAAGATTCCGTTAGGTCGTTATCGAATTCCCCCAGCAGAGTTAAAAGAGATGTTACCGCAACAGTTGTTGATGCTCGAAGTCGCAGCGAATGCATTGGAAGATGCCAGTCTTTCAAAACTGACTACAGAACAACAGTCACGAACGGGTGTATTCATCGGTATTGCCCTTGACTTAAATACTACAAATTTTCATTTCCGTTGGATGCAAAAAAAGTATGCACGTGAATGGCTACAAGGTCTGGGTATTGAACTGGATGATGCAGAATTAAAAGAATGGATATCAAATCTTAGAGAGGCGTGTGGTCCTGCCTTAAGTGCTAACCGTACCATGGGTGCACTTGGTGGTATTGTTGCCAGTCGTATTGCACGAGCTTTTCGTATCGGTGGCCCATCCTTTACTGTTTCAGCTGAAGAAACCTCCGGTATGCGTGCCCTGGAAACCGGTGTGCGTGCCTTACAACAAGGCGAACTGAATCAAGTCATTGTCGGTGCTGTTGATCTTGCCAGTGATCTAAGGGCGGTTAAAGGACATATTGATGCATGCCAATCTGGCCATCTGGATCTTGTTGCCGATGGTGCTAGCGCATTTATTCTAAAACGTCATGAAGATGCCATACGGGATGGCGATAAGGTTTATGCATTAATTAAGGGTTTAGGTGTTGCCTCTGCGGGTAGATGTGATGGCACGAAGACTGAACAATCAGCACAAGTGATGGCAATACAAAATGCCTGCTCAGATGCACAATGTCATTTAGATAAGATCGATCATGTATGTCATGCTGCAGAAGATTTAATAGACGACATTCCTGCCTTGCAAAACGCAGTATCAAATATATTTACACTCGGACATTCTGGTGCTGCGAATGGTTTGATGAATGTCGCCAATGCAGTAAGCGTATTACACAATCGCGTATTACCTGGGGATAAAAATTCCCAAGCACGTTATTGGCTGAAAGATCGAATTGATGGACCAAGACAGAGCCTGGTCAATAGTACGAGTATTGATGGAAATAGTGTCAGTGTGGTTTTACAGGAAGCCGATGCAAATTTGAATGTAAGAACAAGTACATCGAGGCTTCTTGTGTTGTCTGCTGAAGATAAACAGGAATTAATTAGTAAAATTCAGAGTTTGTCTTTTGATGATAATCATATTCAAGATCAGGAAAACGAAAAATATCGTGTTGCGTTATTAGTTAAAGATAGCAATAAATTTAAGATAGCATGTAAAGAAGCGATTACTGCAATAGAAAATGATATGTCTATTCATAATGGACACTGTTTTTATTCAAGCGAGCCCCTGTATATAGATGACCATAAGAGAGTCCAGGGAAAAAAGAGCAGGGTTGCATTTATCTACCCGGGCTCAGGCAATCACTTTTGGGGTATGGGGCAGGAATTGGGCGTGGCCTTTCCTCAAGTACTGGAAAAATTAAATAGTGAAAATGAAAGATTAGGATCACAATTTGCGAAGGGTCGGTTTTGGCAAGGTCAAAATAGTAAAAACCAGGATGGTAAAGAACTCACTCATGAAGAGGTGATCTTTGGGCAGGTCTGGTTAGGTACCTTTGTCAGTGACGTTATTGCCAGCTTTGGCGTCAAACCAGATGCCATTATTGGTTATAGCCTGGGTGAGACAGCAGGTTTTTTCTCTACGCGAACATGGATGGCACGCGACGAAATGTTACAGCGTATTCAGCAAAGCACGTTGTTTACCGAAGATCTGGCTGGCCCTTGTACCTCTGTACAAAAGGCATGGGGTACAGACACACCGATTGAATGGGCACTGGGCGTGGTTAATACCAGTGCAGATAACGTTAATGCGGTATTGAAAAAATACAGGCATGTGTATTTATTAATCGTCAATACACCCAACGAATGTGTGATTGGTGGTGATCGATCTGAATTGAACGAGGCTGTTAAAGAACTTAATACACAATATCATCCCTTATCTGGCGTAACGACTGTCCATTGTGAAGTCGCGAAGCCGGTTGAGAAGGCCTATCGCGATCTGCATATCTTTGAAACGACACCACCAGATGACGTTACCTTTTATAGTGGAATTCGTGGTGGTGCCTATGAAGTAACACAGGACTCAGCAGCAGATTCAATCCTGGATCAAGCACTTGCGCCATTTGATTACAACAAGGTGATTAACAATGCCTATGATGATGGTGTGCGTTTGTTTATCGAGATGGGACCGGGTGGATCATGCACAAGGATGATCGACCAGATCCTCGAACATAAACCACATTATGCCAAGGCTGTCTGTGTTAAAGGCCAGGACAGTGTTGAAAATGTGATGCAACTGCTGGCAAGACTTTATGCTGAAGGTGTGCCGGTAGATTTATCAGTTTTACAAAATAAACAAACAAAAGAGAAAACAGAATATAAGAATTTTATCAGCGTTAAAACAGGTGGTGAACCTTTTAAGGCACCGTTACCACCAAAGTCTGAACCTGACGTCGTTGAATTAAAAACAGTTCAAACAAAAGAGAAAGTAACTGAAGTTTCAGAGCTAACTCAAAACATCGAACCCTTACCTATTGCAGCGAATGATAGTTTTCAACCAATCATTCAACAAATGCAACAGGCCGAGCAGGCAAAGGCAGAAACACAGGAAATATTTTTACGTGTTAGCCAGGGAATGACAGACACGATCGCGCAAGCCATCAAGATGCAAATGCAGTTATTGAATAGTGGTGATATCGAATTACCAGATATTTCGATTGTACCAGCAAAAGAAAAAGCTGAAGAAAAAGACAGTTGTAAATTCAATAGAGAAGAATGCATGGAATTCGCGATAGGTTCCATAGGCAAGATGCTAGGTCCCGGCTTTGCCGATATCGATCAACATCCAACCCGTGTACGGTTACCCGATGAACCCTTGATGTTGGTCGATCGCATACTGGAAGTCGATGGCGAGCCCGATTCTATGACCCATGGCAGTGTTATTACTGAACATGATGTTTTACCCGGAGCGTGGTATTTAGATCTGGGAAGGATACCGACTTGCATTGCTGTTGAAGCCGGTCAGGCAGATTTGTTTTTATCAGGTTATCTTGGTATCGATCATATAACGAAGGGACTTGCGGTTTACCGATTACTGGATGCGCAAATTACGTTTCATGGTCCCTTACCAACAGCAGGGCAAACCATTCATTACGATATTCATATCGATCATTTCTTCCGACACGGTGATACCTGGTTATTTCGCTTTAATTTTGAAGGCACAATAAATGGGGAACCATTGTTAACGATGACACACGGTTGTGCAGGATTCTTTTCTCAACAAGAACTGGATGCCGGACAAGGCATCGTTCTAACAAATATGGAAAAGCAACCAGCAGAAGGAAAATATACTGAAGATTGGAAACAACTGGTACCCATGCAAGAAGAAAGTTATAACGATGAACAATTGAATGCCTTACGTAAAGGTGATCTTGCTTCATGTTTTGGAGATTCTTTTGTTAACCTCAATTTAGCTAATGCGGTTGGATTATCCAGTGGTCGAATGACATTGGTACATCGTATAATCAAGCTAGATCCATCAGCAGGTCGTTATGGTATCGGGCAGATAACCGGTGAAGCGGATATCCGACCAGATGACTGGTTCCTGACATGTCACTTCGTTGATGATCGGGTTATGCCTGGAACATTAATGTATGAATGTTGTTTACATACCTTACGCGTTTATCTATTACGCATGGGTTGGATTGGTGAAACAGATGAATTTGTTTACGAACCAATTATTGGTGAAATCAGTCAGTTGAAGTGTCGAGGTCAGGTCACCGAAGAAACAAAAGCGGTTCAATATGAGATTACTCTGAAAGAGATTGGTTATCGTGAAGACGGTACACCATATGTGTTAGCTGATGCATTAATGTATGCCGATCACCGTGCTGTTGTACAGATGAAAAATATGTCAGTGCAACTAAGCGGCCTGAAGCGTGAACAGTTAGAAGTACGTTGGCAAAATCAGAGTAAAAATATGAGTACCCCACAGGTACTGTTTGATAACGCCTCCATTTTAGCCTTTGCTATTGGTAATCCTTCAGAAGCTTTTGGTAATCATTACAAGGTGTTTGATTTTGAACGCAAGATTGCACGTCTACCGGGACCACCGTATAAATTTCTGGATCGCATCATATCAATCAATGATTGCGAACAATGGGAGCTAAAAGCAGGTGGTGTTATTGAGGCCGAATATGATGTGCCTGCAGATGAATGGTTTTTCACTGAAGATAACCAGCCGTACATGCCTTTTGCCGTGTTACTTGAAGTGGCACTGCAACCTTGTGGTTGGCTGGCCGCGTATCTGGGGTCGGCATTAACCAGCGATACCGACCTTTCATTTAGAAACCTGGGTGGCAAGGCGACACAATATATAAAGGTATCGCCTGGGATTGGAACTCTGACAACCAGTGTAAAAATTACCAATGTCTCACAATCGGGCGGTATGATTATCCAGACTTTTGATTATGAAATGCGTTCTGAACAAGGACTTGTTTATAAGGGTGATACCTATTTTGGGTTCTTCTCCAAACAGGCATTGGCTGATCAAGTTGGGATTCGTGAAGTTGAGCCCTATACCCCATCGAAATCAGAACAGTCTTGTGGAACATCTTTTACTTACCCGACCAATGCACCGATGCCTGCCGATATGATGCGCATGGTGGATGACATTAGTTTATACATTCCTGATGGTGGGCCAAATGGTCTGGGTTTTATCGAAGGTACTGCGAATGTCAATGAAGAGGCCTGGTTTTTCAAGGCGCATTTCTATCAGGATCCGGTCTGGCCGGGTTCTTTGGGTCTTGAATCCTTTATGCAATTACTAAAGGTTTTTGCCTGGGAACGTTGGCAAGATGAACTGGAACAGGGGCAATTTTCCTTTGAAAGCATGGCTCTGAATCAGATGCATGAATGGGTGTATCGGGGACAAATCCTGCCGGTAGATGACAAGGTGACGATTCAGGCGGTAATAACCGAGATTGATGATCAGATCAGGACCGTCAAAGCAGATGGATTTTTGACTGTTGATGGACGAATTATCTACCAGATGAAAGATTTTGCGCTTCGAATCACTTAGAATGTAAGCTCGTATATTGCATAAGAACAGTAATTATCAGATATGAAATACGATTATTTTAAGAATTTACTACTTTTTGCCCGATGCTTATACCGGCCCTCACTGGTTCAGACATTCGCTCTGCGCACATGCTCCCTCACAGGTATGAATAACTACCTGTTCAATCGCGAGCACGACCGCCAGGGAAGGTGGAAGTACAGGTTATGCAGGAGCAGATTACCTGCCGAAGATCGAACACCTGTTCTACGCGATTCATCCGGTATTCTCATTCAATATACGAGCTACCCATGAAATATTCCCGCGTCCAAATGGAATCCATCGGCTACGAATTACCTCCCGTAGTTATTACTTCCGAAGATTTAGAACAACGCCTCATGCCGATGTATGACGCATTGCATATAGCTCCCGGTCAATTAGAAGCCTTGACCGGTATTAGTGAGCGTCGCTGGTGGGAAGAAGGCCATATGCTTTCCGATGGTGCTGCTAACGCTGCCCGTAGAGCACTTGAACAATCCAATGTTGAGGCAAACGATGTCGAAGCGCTTATTTATACTGGCGTTTGCCGGGAAAATTTTGAGCCGGCCACGGCCTGTGCCGTAGCAGCCCAATTAGGTATCAGTGACGACGCCAATATCTATGACATCTCCAATGCCTGTCTGGGTGTGATGAATGGCATCATCGATATTGCCAATCGGATTGAATTGAAACAGATTCGTGCGGGCATGGTGGTTTCCTGTGAGACCTCTCGTGAAATTGTCGAGATCATGATCGAGCGTATGCTGAAAGATAAAACCATGAATATGTTTACCAATTCATTGGCGACGTTAACCGGTGGTTCAGGTGCGGCGGCGGTACTGCTTACTGATGGCTCTTTTGATAATAAAGAAACACATCGATTAATTGGTGGAGCCAATCAATCTGCCCCTGAGTATCATAAGCTGTGTCGATGGGGTATTACTATGACACCGCAAGCAATTGGCGAATTGATGTTTTCACCCGATAAATTATTGGCTGCAATTGATCAAGTGATGGAGCCGGAAGTAATCCCTTCGGTAGTCAAGGATGTAATGACTAGTGAAAAATTACCTCCTGCACTGACGAGTATCATGCCTTCGGAAAAATTACCGGCAGCATTATCCGAGTTTATGTCCACTGATTCTGTTTCTGTTTTAAAACATGGTGCCATACTGGGTGTTAAAACATGGGGTTCGTTTCTTATAAAAATGGGCTGGGCCAGGGATCAGGTTGACAAGGTGATTTGTCATCAGGTAGGTGAAGGTCATCGCGATACAATTTTAAAAGAACTCGGTATTGCGCCTGAAAAAGATTTCAGTACCTATAAATACCTTGGTAATATCGGTACTGTCTCCGTTCCTTTAACAGCAGCAATTGCTGAACAAAGACAGTTTCTCAAGAAAGGTGATCGTGTCAGTTTTCTCGGAATAGGGAGTGGGTTAAACTGCCTGATGCTTGGGTGGGAATGGTAAACATCATTTAAAATGCACTTTTACCGCGATAGCGGCGTCAGTTTCTTGCTCAAGCCCTCATGTATTAATCTATACACTCCGACTTTCGGCTTTGGCATCCTGCATCGCTCTACCTCGAGTATGTGCTCCAGACATTCTCTCGGTCTCCGTTCCAGACCCGCCGATTAC
>CAYMPA010000013.1:0-35005 GCA_964392105.1 uncultured Enterobacteriaceae bacterium | reverse complement strand
GCCTTTCCAATTTTCTCGTTATTGATATAAACACCATTCATTGAATTCATATCAATAATATCGAATGTCCCATTATTGTTTCTATGGATCTCGGCATGGCGTCTGGATAATGACGTGTCTTTCAGGCTTAATTCATTATCTTTACTTCTACCAATGCGCCAAATTGTTCGCGTTATCGGATAACGTGTTTCATTTCCATTTTCTGCAATTAAATAAGCATATGGTTTGTAATCGCTATTCGTGCTGCTATCTTTAGACTCCGGTTGTCGATGCCATAATAGAAATAATGTAATTAATATAAATACAATAATTATAATAAATGCTGCTGGCAGACCATACCAGAGCCATAAATTAATCGGTTGTGTTTCAACTTGTTTTGTTACTATTTGTATTGGAATATTTTTGCTCGAATATGATTGATTAGATATCCCAGCTTGCACAACAGGCACACTGGATTGTTCCTGAATAACTTTCTTTGCTACTTTTATTGTTACTGGTACATTGATACTTTCTATACCCGTACTGGTTTTGAAAACAAGTTTAATTCCGTTGGGCGGGTTGTCCTGATACAACTCATCTAACTTGACTGAAAACGTGCCACCATTATCTATATTGTTAAAGGGTTGTTTTAGATAATTGTTTGGTAAATTATAAGTCATATCAGTTTCAATATAGCTGCCGCCTGTCTCTTCACTTACTCTTCTTACTGTTTGTAAAGCAACGGACAAGGCAACTGAACGTGGATAACCTATTGAGTTGATTATTATTCCAGACTTTCTAGCAACCTTGATTATATCTGAATGAAAGTAAGCTTTATCTTCTGCCTGTCCGTCTGATAGTAAAACAATAGCTTTGCGTTGCGCCTCAAATGATTTGAGGTATGTGATCGCTTTTAAAAGGTTTCGATATAATTCTGTTGTTTTTCCTGTCGCCTTTAAAGATTCCAGCGATTTAGACAGTGAAAATGTTGATGACCCTACAGGGGATTTGATTTGTAAGGACTTATCAAATGATGCGAGTCCAACTTTATGATGAGGTTTTAATACAGTTAACAACTCTTTTATATGAGTTATATTTTTTTCAATTACATTTTGTCTGCCAGGATCACTTGTATCGACCAGAAATAATATTGCTGTTACATCATCACTTTCAGGATATGGTTTTTTTTCGGTAACTTGTAGATCAATTCCATTTGATCTCGCATTTATTGAAGGCGCTGGTTCCGGAACCAGCATTCTGTATTTGCAATTAAGTGTTTTTATTACTTGCTGACAACTAACATCAAGTTCATCAGTCAATATACTCCAGGTAAATGCTTGCCTTGATAATACTGTCAGGCATAAAAATATTAATATAAAAAATAATTTTCTGTTCAAGAATTCATTTCCTCTATTTATCTGGAAACAATGGATCAGGTAAATCGTAAAACTCAATTTTAACAGATTTCACCCCGCGTTTTTGTTCAACAATCTGATTAAACGCATCATCAGGCTCCTTAAACTGACCTAATTGCTTAATATCCTTATCCAGTTTTGCATTAACATTAATAATTTGTTCATGTAGTTCATTAGAATATTCAAGTTCATAAGCTCTAGGTTCTGGCAAATTTGTCATATTTTCTATCTCGGTTAACCATAAATAAACAGAACCTTCTTTACCTGTTTCCTTATTCGGTTGAACAACGTGAGCAGCAATCAAGCGAAATTGTGATGGGGGGTACTGAGAAGTTGGCCAGCCGAGTAATGGTGGAAATGAAAAATATGTTATTACATAAAATGCAGATGTGATAATAATCGTAGCCGCTTTAACCTGCCAGGACCATTTTGAGTAAAGGTTTATACTAAGAAGAAGCAGGCCGATTAAAATATAGGCTGAAATAATGCCAGTTATACCCAATGTCACAATAATTTCTCCAGTGTTATTATTGTTTAGCCAAGTACGACAAGAGATTTTGGTAGAAAATTTATCCCGAAGACTCCGCCATCACGGCCTATTTTAAATCGAACCGCTGTTTTTTCATCACCTTTCTTTTCGAGGTTGACTGTTCCATAGTAAACAATTTCGAGTTTTGGATTAACTTTTGCCAATCTAACATTTACATCAACTGGTTTACCTGTTTCAGATGCATAATAGTGCAGGTTGACTACGTATTCGCCTTTGACAACACCTCTTAATGTAACGACTTCTTGATTAAGCGGGTTTTGAACTTCCTCTCCATTTATAGTAATCGTGTCATTAACCAATCCACGATCATCACGATCCAGGTGTAACAATCCAGCTTCAGGTGTCCTGAACCAGATTATCTGTCCTTCTGGATCTTCTACCCAGACGTCAACATCATCCGGGTTATTGTCTTCCCAGGTTATCGTAAGAATATATTCTGCTTTTGGGTCGATAATGCCTGACTTTGCTTCAGGATTCATAAACATGATTGCAACCAAAAACAAGAAAGTGAAGCCAAGAAGAGCGTTAAATAGCAAATCAGTAAATGGATCAGAGCGAAAACGGTCTTTAATGCGCATCTTTGTTATGAGAGGTTATTTGGTAATAAGTGACCCGGCTGCAAATGCCCCTTATTCGGCCCATTTTGATGCATGATTGCATGCAGTACATCCGTGTACCGTACCCCTTCGGGGCGGCCTTCAGCCGTGCAAATCGGCAATCCTGCCGATTTGTCGTTAAATAGAATGACTATTGACCGCAGGAAATGCCTTTGGGTGCGCCTCAATCGGGCATCAAAATGGACTCGAAAAGGAACACCCCTCAAGGGGGTACTAAAAAGAGCATTTTCATTTCGCTTCATTATTACAAAACAACCTCTTAATTACCGGTAATTTTTGGAATGACATGCACTTGCGTCAAATGACGGGTTAATTCGATCAGTTCATCAGCATGTCTATCTAACATATGATATTGCATGGCAGATAAAATACTACAGGTCAGACCTGCAAGTGTTGTATATAAGGCAGTACCCATACCATTACTCATATGTCGCAAAATATTCTGCATACTACTTACATCAAAATCAGCGATATTAGCAACTGATCCCAACATGAATATAAAACCGATAATCGTACCGAGCAGGCCAAGTTTTAACATCATGTCAGAGACAAACCAGCCAATTTCCTGAGGACCCTTTAGGCGTGATTCATAGACGTCAATTAAATCAGATGGCGAACCAGATTCTTCTGAATTACTTGTATTATTATTTCGATAATAAAGGTCTCTAATATATTCTGTCATGAAACAATCTGGCAGTTTGGTCTTCGAATTAATAAACACTTCTTCATCATCAATTATTAAATCAAGCTTGTCTTCGTTTTTTATAATGTCATCGACTTTTCTGGACAAATTAGTTTGTAGCGAAATAGTATAGATTCTTCTCGCGCAATGCAGGGTAACGAGTAAATAAATTAATGCAATTAACCAGCAAATGTGGCTTTTATCCACACTGAATAATAATGAAATAACATCTTCATTCCATGCAACGATTAATGAAAAGACAATCAGACCTGTTAAAATCAGCCATCGAAGTAATAGACTATGTTCTGGTTGTTCTTTCATTATTAAACTGTTGCCACCATTAGTTTTAATCAAGAATAAACGGATCTTCAGATGCCGCATATTCTACCATTGAGTGTAAAATATTATTGATATTTTTAGAAAATGCATCCATTTGTCTATTGCTCGTTTTAGTAGGTAATAATCGTGTTCCGATAACGATATGCCCATCTGAATCATTGATCGTTATTTTATATGGACAATAATTAATATAACGCGGTTCAATTTTTAACATTTCTTCAGCCAGGGTGAGATTACAAAATAAAATAACTTCGTTTTGTGGAAAGCCAGTATTACCACGTTCTTGAATAGCATCTCCAATATGCAGGCGATTTGTTATGCGAAAATTATTTTCAGTTATGGCGAATTCAGTATCTTGAATAACATCAAGAAACGATTTCTTTGTTGTTCTTTCATATAGTTGGTTTGATTCAGTTGTGCAGGCGATTAGCGATGTCAACAAATATAGAGTATTAAGTCGGAACAGACGCTTGATAATAATCACGATATTTATCGTTGCATAATTAAAGGGCTGTGGTTATGTAGTTAAACAATATTGAATTACTGAACGGCACAATATATTTATTCCTTAATAATTACATGTGTGCCTATATCTACAAAACTTTTCAGGTCATTTATTTCTTCGTTTGTTAGTGCAATACAACCATTAGTCCAGTTCAGTTCCTGGTGAATAGTTAGTTTCTTTTCATTTGTTTCGCCAAGGCCGTGTATTCCAATGAACCCACCCAGTCCGGTATCTTGTGGAGGTGCTTCACGTTTTTTGTATGCAGAAGCAATTCGTTTAAAATCATCTGCATCAATGATTTGATTTTTGTAACCATACCAGGCATCGATAAGATTAGGGTAATCCAACTGAATGAAAAAATGGAAACGGCCACTTTCCTTAAAGCTTGATATACGATACACCCCTAAAGGTGTTTTACTATCACCGCGTCGATGTTTTGTTCCTTTACCGCCTTTACCACTGGCTATATGGTATTTTTTAACCACATACCCCGCTTTTTCCACTATCAGTTCATTATTTTTTTTGGAAATCAGAATTTGATATTCACTGGCTTGAGCTAGTGGTATTGCTGATAGCATAAACGACAGCAAGGGTATTAGTGTGAGAAAATTGCGCATTATTGTAATTATTTTACCTTAATCTTATCCCCAAACAGCAGATTTCGTTATTCCAATAATCAGGAAATGATAGGCATTTCACTGCCAAATATCATCATGAGTATAGTATTATCCTAGGAAAAATAACCGAATGCCAGAGTACTCATTTTATTCAGTATTAATCCCATATATTTGAGGTACAAAACGTATCATGGAAATACAGCGTTACAGCTTTACGGCAATAATTATTCATTGGCTCATGGCAGTCATGATCATCGGAATGATTGGTCTGGGTATATATATGGTAGATTTACCCAAGGGTAGTGATGAAAGAAGCTGGTTTTTTGTACTTCATAAATCAATTGGTTTAACACTGGCTTTATTGGTAGTTATCAGACTTGCCTGGAAAATAATTTCAAAACCTCCGTCCTTACCGGATTATATTGCACCTAAAATAAAAAAACTGGCAACGACAACGCATAATCTATTGTACGTGTTCATGTTTATTCAACCTGTTTCGGGTTATATCTCATCATCATTCAGTGGCTATAAAACCAAATTTTGGGGGATACCACTACCTCACTGGGGCTGGAAAGAGCCTGTGTTAAATCAATTATTTACAACAGTTCATGATGTTAGTGCTTTTTGTTTAGTGGCACTCGTTTTATTACATATAGTTGGTGTGATTTATCACTTACACAAAAAACAGTATGAATTGTTCAGGAGGATGTGGTTTTAAGTAAATGATGTGTATAGGTCTAGGGTGCTTCTAAAAATAGTAATTTTTTTCGTGACCGGTTTTTGCTCCTGCACCAATAGTAGGCGCTTTAGGCGAAACCGGCATACAGTACGTCCCTGTGCATAAGTGCAAAGGGACATATGCGGACGACTACATGTACGTAGGAGGTAGAGCAACGCCGGGAACAGTTGCCGAGCCGACATTACCGCAGATTTTTGCTCTTGCAAAATCTGCATTTCCACCATCCATGGCGGTCATCGCGGAAAAATTGCATTTTTAGAGGTGCCCTCAATAAAAAAAGGGGTCATAAGACCCCTTTTTACTTCAGCTAAATCAACAATTACTTGTTGTTGATGTACATGGTGACTTCGAAACCAAAGCGAATGTCACTATATTCTGGAGTTTCCCATTTCATGTTAATTCTCCTCAAAGAGTAGTTTTTAGTAAAAGAACCCGACACGTCGGGACACAAATGTACTGTGTAAAATTTGTTAGTTCATCAATCATGCCAAGATGTTGATGATCTAAAAAAACATATAAAAACATTTACTTATGAAAATACACGAAATAAAATTTTGATATTACCTGTCTATTTTGGTTTATATTACCCATTTATTTGGTTCATTTGAACCATATCTAAGTTATACTCTACCCATGTCGATCAGGCGTCCTAAGTCACTAAAAAATCTAATATTCCGACACGAAATTGCGATTTTATTTCTGGTTGCAGTGACAGGTTTACTTGGAGGACTTTCAGCCTATTTTTGGCAACATAATTCAGTTGAATCAGTACGTATAAATTCCATGTTTTATCTCACCGAACAGATAAGAGGTGAGCTTTATGCACAGATTCAGGAAATGATACGCGCACGCGTATTAGAAGACCAACGCGCCTATGAGGCTTACCCTGAATACTCACGCAGCATCTCTGAGCGATTTAATGAACTTAGAAGACGATCTAATTCACGTGAAGAAGATCATGCTATACAGGAATTGAATCTATCGTATCGTGAGATTCAACGTGATATGAATAATATTTTTAATAACCCTTATATAGCAGACAGCTTGGCGAGAATACAAATTCTTAATCCAAAATTCGCTCAACAAATGGTAGGCAAATTTGAAAGTCGATATCTTTCTTTTAAAAAGGTGTTATCAAATCAACATAAAAAATTGGATGAAACGTTAGAGATGTGGACAAAGTTTGCGCCTTTCATAATTCCAATCCCACTAATTATCGCATTTCTCATTGTAATTTATACACGCCATGTCATGCGGACCGGATTTATTAAACCGATAGCGAACATCATGAAGGGTGCAGGCGAAATTAGTCATGGTCAATTGGATTATAAGGTAGAGGGAGAGGGTGTTGAAGAAGTATCAGACCTGGCAAATGCAATTAACAAAATGGCGAAAGAATTATCAGATAATAGAGATGCATTGCTGGAGAATGAAAGACAAGCTGCGCTTGGATCGTTAGTGCCTGTTGTTGCACATAATATTCGTAATCCTTTGGCCAGTATTCGCGCTACTGCACAACTACTTGAGCATGCTGAGAATCAGGCCGAGATAAATGAATACAGGCAGACTATTATCGAAACAATTGATCGTTTGGGCCGTTGGGTAAATTCATTGGTTTCTTATCTTCATCCATTAAAACCAAATCTGGTAAATGCTAAAGCGTCTGACCTGGTGGATGCTGCATTAGGATTATTAATTAATAAAATTACTGAAAAAAATATCAAGGTGACTAAAAATGGTTGGGAAATCTCCCAACCATTAAGCGTTGATCCGGATTTAATGGAACAGGCCTTATATAGTTTATTAGCTAATGCAGTTGACGCATCACCAGCATCAAGCACAATAAAAGTCAGTCTATCGAACCCTGAAGATTATATTGAGATTCACATTCTTGACAGTGGCTCTGGTTTGCCATTTGAACCCAAACCCGGAAATCTTGAGCCAGGTCCGTCTACCAAGAGTTTTGGTACAGGATTAGGAATACCTGTCGCTTTTAAAATCTGTCAGAAACATGGTTGGAATTTAAGGTTTAATGTAATTGATGGGCAGGGAACCGAAGCCATTGTTGCTGCACCAATACACAAATTAAAAGAGGTTGGCACTTAATCCTAAAAACCACAGTTGACCGGTCCAAAATCATAACTATGTACTACATATTAACAACTTATAATATTTCAATACTACACTCACTGAGTGATTTCTCTTACGCATTTGATTGCACGTTTTTTAGAATCACTTGCTTGACAGTGAAAGCCTTACGTGGAATCGCTGGTTTTTGCTCCTCGGTTTTGGCTTCCTGTGTCGCTCTACCTCCTGCATCCATGCAGTCGTGCAAGACCAGCATACTGTACGTCCTGTACATAACTATGCGCGGCTTACACGCGGCACTTCCCTGTGCCACACCCCGATGGGGCTGCTTATCGCCGTGCAAATCGGCTGTCCTGCCGATTTGTCTGGTCGGCACAAATGATCCTAAAAAATGCACACTTAACATGCCATTCTTTATAAATAATTCACGGTGCAAACGCGTCCAACTGAGGTTTCTAGGATAATGCAGGATTCATTAATTACGTCTACAGAAGTTCCCGTTCTGGAAAAAAAGATTCTTTTAGTAGAAGACGAAAACGTTTTTGCAAAGGCTGTAATGAAACATTTGCAACGTGCAGGATACAAGATCGATTTAGCGGGTGATTTGGAGACAGCGATAAAAGAGTATAACAATAACTCTCCTGATCTGGTTTTATTAGATATGCGTTTACCCGATGGTTCAGGTCTTGATTTACTTTCTGAAATAAGATCATCAAACACAAATACAGCAGTCCTTGTTATGTCAGCATACGGTGAACTGGAAGATGCCGTTTCGGCGATGAAATTAGGTGCTTCGGATTATTTAAAAAAACCTATAGACCTGGAAGAGTTACTTATCAATGTAGAAAAAGTGCTTGATAAAAATGAACTGACACAAAAACTGACTTATTCAACCAAGCGTGAACAGCATGCAGCTGAGACTGTAGAATTTCTAGGTAAATGCCATCAAATTGAGCTTGTACGCGAACAGGTTGATCGAATTTCACAATTATCTCAATCCGGGTCGGTCATTCCACCAACTGTATTAATACTGGGAGAAACAGGGACAGGTAAAGATGTTGTTGCAAGATTACTCCATGAAAAAAGTAGTCGTAAGCAAAAGCCTTTTGTGCATGTCGATTGTGCTTCTTTACCGAAAGACTTAATAGAGTCTGAATTGTTTGGACATGAAAAAGGTGCATTTACCAATGCACATGTAGCGCGTACGGGTTTAATTGAAGCAGCTGAAGACGGTGTGCTTTTTCTTGATGAAATTGGTGAATTACTGTTAGATTTACAATCAAAACTCCTTGCGGTACTGGAAAGGAGAACTTTAAGACGAGTAGGTACGACACAAGAACGTTCAGTTGCTGCATGGATAATAGTTGCAACTAACAGGGATATTGAATCTCTCACTGATAGCGGTGAATTTCGATCCGATTTATATTATCGACTCAATGTAATGTCTTTTTCCATGCCAGCCTTACGTGAACGAGGTGATGATATTTTATTATTGGCAAATCATTTTGCCGCTCAGACATCAAGACGATATGGAATACAGTTTGGAGGACTTTCGGACGAAGCCAGTGAGGTGTTATTGGATTATTCCTGGCCCGGTAATGTCCGGGAGATGAAATACTTGATAGAACGAGCCGTATTGTTAAGTGGTGGTGGTTTACTTGATGTAAATATGCTTGGCCTGGATAAAAAAACTGGGACTGAATCTAATGAGCATGAAATGAATGATGACCTGACTCTGGGTGAAGCAGAACTACATTTAATAAAGCAAGCATTAGAGCGTACCAATCGAAATGTATCAAAGGCGGCCAGGGAATTAGGTATAACGCGAATGGCATTACGCTACCGCATAAAAAAATACGATTTATAAAAGTCTGTTTACGAAAGCAGACTAACTCAGTGCACTTAGTGTTCTCGAAACAGCTTCCGCTCCTCGACTCTGTCTCCTGATTCGTTCTATCTCCTGCACATCCCACAAGGGGTACCGAGGTTCATGTAGGCGATTTAATGTAATTTCATTCTTGGTTTTATTTTTTGGGTCAGTGTGTTTGCTATGGTTGTTAGTGTTACACGTATCATGCCCTGAATAACAAGTTGGTGCATTTTATATAATGACATATAGACAAATCGTGCTAACAAACCTTCTATCATCACACTACCTGCTTTTTTTCCAAGTAGATTCCCCATCATGTTTCCAACAGTCGTATAACGACTTAAATTAATTAATGAACCATAATCAACATATTTATATGTAGGAAGAGGTTTATTGTTCATTCGATTAATTATTGATTTAACCAAAATATCGGCCTGTTGGTGAGCTGCCTGGGCACGTGGTGGCACGGTATCATCTGTCCCTTCCACAGGACATGCAGCACAATCTCCCAAAGAAAATATATTCTCATCTTTGGTCGTTTCCAGAGTTGGTTTAACAATTAACTGATTAAATCGATTAGTTTCCAGTCCATTAATCTGCTTGAGAAAATCGGGTGCCTTGATACCTGCTGCCCAGACTTTAATTTCAGCAGGGATGAGTCCTCCCTTGTCTGTAACAAAACCTTGTTCAGTTGCTTCGGTAATGCGATGACCAGATAAAATCTTGACATTTATTTTGTTGAGTGCTTTTTCAGTCATTTCTGATAAGCGTGGGGGCAGTGCTGGCAGGATTCGTTCAGCTGCCTCAATAATTGTAATCTTTACATCTTCTTTAGGAATATCCTCAAGACCAAATTCGACTAATTGATTAAGGGCCTCATGTAATTCGGCAGATAATTCAACACCGGTTGCACCAGCGCCGGCAATGGCAATCTTTAATTGCCCTTCACGTAAAGGTGCTGTTTGTGCATGTGCAGTGTATGCGTTTCTAAAAAAATTCTGGTGAAAAATATCTGCTTCTATTCGAGTATCAAGAAACATACAGTGTTCTTTTACACCCTTAATGTCAAAATCATTCGTTTGACTACCGACAGCAAATACTAAAGTATCGTATTTAAAAGTACGCCGTGGAATATATTCATTTCCATTATTATCAAGTGTTGGCGCAAGGCTGATCTCTTGTTTTTGCCGATCCAATGTATCCATTCGACCCAGTCTGAAAGTGAAATGATTTTTGTGCGCCAGCGCTAGATAACTCAATTCATCTTCATAGGAATTAAGGGTGCCAGCTGCAACTTCATGTAAAAGAGGTTTCCAGAGATGTGTCAATGTGCAGTCAATAAGAGTAACTGCGGCTTTTTTCTTTTTACCGAGCTTATTGCCTAATTTTGCTGCCAATTCCAGTCCGCCGGCGCCACCGCCAACGACAATAATCTTGTGTAAATTTTCTTGCGTACTCATGTATTATAGAAAGCATTTTAATTATATTTATTTTAATATTAGTTTATATCATGTCCACGGAGTCGGCTCTATCGATCTTTTGTTCTATATATTCGTATTAGCTGGATTTATACTGGAAAAAGTTAAAAATATTAGGGTAAAGCAAAATGAATAAACAGTTAGAAACTGAAATTGAAGCGGCAGCCTTTCGTCAATTAGTTAAACATCTTCGTGAACATACCGAAGTACAAAATATTGACCTGATGAACCTGGCCAGTTTTTGTCGTAATTGTCTGTCTAAATGGTATCGAGCAGCAGCGGAAGAAAAAGGTATTGAAATGGATTATGAAAAAGCCAGGGAAATAATCTATGGCATGCCGTACTCGGAATGGAAGGAGCTTAATCAAGATGAGGCGAGTGCAGAACAAAAGGAAAAGTTTGATGAAATGATGAGTAAATCTGATCAATAAATTGCCGTTATTATATAACCTTTTTTGCTTAATTCATTTAACAGGCCTCTTTCACCAGCAAGATGCGATGTGCCTACTGCAACAAAAACATTTCCTGTTGAGAATTCTTTTTCTATTCTTTCCAGCATCATGATATTACGATCATATAAAACACGTTGCATAAAGCGTTCAAATACTGCTTCATCATGATGTGGTTGCTTATTAAATTTTACTATGCCTGCCAGATCACGATTCATATATAAATCTACTAATGTTTTGGTCTCACGAATTATCTGATCGTGATTACATATTGTGTCTTTCAGTATGATTATCTGGTCTTCTATGTCCAGTCCATCAAGTGCAGAGAGAATTTCATTCATGGTTTCCAGAGATTTAATTTCAAGCATAGACTGCTGAGCTGTCTGTAATAAATTACTTTCGAGAGTTGGTGCCCTGACCGGTTTTGGTCTGCCAATCAGGCTAAATGCTGCCCAGGGTTTAAGGAATTTAACTTGCCCGGGTTCAACACCATAAGCTTGTATCCGGCTTTTTAATTCTTCGAATAAAATCTCTTCAAGCATGTTATCCAGTTGTTGACCATCTTTAAAATACATCATATTTATGAACGCCTGGTTGGCTTGTTCGTCTGGTATGGTCTCCAGTATCAATATTTTGCTCTTAACCAGGGTAAGTCTTACCGGTGGTGGGTATTTAGTTACGGCATAATCTTGTGAATGTATGGTACCGAATAAATAGTTGATTTTTCCTTCAGTACTTTCAATTTTCCACAGTATGCCTGTTTTAAAAGGAGAGTCTTGAATATGTGTTGAATTGGAATCAGAATTTTCGATATTTGATGTGAATTCTTTGCATATACCAGAAAGATCAGTATCTGCATGCAATAATATTGGAATAATCAACAGACAAAACATGAAAATATATATATTATTCATGGGCATAACAATAACAGCTAATTAAAGTACTGCTTTCACTTATATCTGCCGGATGCAGATAAATAATAATAAGTATTTGTACATTGCATTATTTATGAACCATATATTTCTATCAAAACGACTCAGGGTTATTGCTTGTAGTTTAATTATATCTCTACTTTGTATTTTAATGCAGGGCTGTGTCAAACACACATATAAATCAGAACCGATAAATACCGATAGTGTATTAAATGAAATTAATTCCTGGTCAATAGACAATCCTGGATTAAACAAATTCCTTGAATCAATTGGACTAAGTCGTGAGATTTTAAATACCAATGTGTTCTCTATTAAGCGTTTGTATTTAACCGGCCTATATTTTGACCCGGATATGCAAGTTGCCTATAAGAAATGGAAGAAAGCACACATTGCCACTGACCGCTCTAATTACAAGATAAATCCAGAATTTTCCATTCCTTTTGAACACCATAGTGATACTTCCGATGGACAATCAGAATGGACAATAGGTGCAGTGCTAAGTTTTATATATGAACGTAGGGATAAACGTGAAGCCAGATATGCTAAAGCTGAAATCAACCTGTTAAATGCCAGATTAGAAATGACCAGAGTGGCCCATGAACGTTATGGAAGTATTGAAGAGAAGTATCATGCTTATGTTGTAACTCAAGCAAAAATAGCAGAAACAGAAAATGAAATTAAAGTTTTAAAAGAATTATCAGAACAATTGCAAAAAAAATATGAATTAGGCGCAGTGAGTCAATTCGAATTAAGCACGATAAATCTTGAGATGCAACAACGTTTATTTCAATTAAGTCTGCAAGAAAGCAGTTTGCAGGAAAATAAAGATAATTTACTGGCAATGACCAACCTTGCTTATTCCGAATTTGATGAGATTGAAATAGAGCATATCCATCCAATTGTGTTTACTAAAGAAGTATACCAAAACACAGAGTTTTTGGAGGCTGACACTGCTAGTTTGCAAAAAAAAATGTTGGATAATAATTTTGAAATGACACTGGAGCTAAATAGTTATGCTCAATCTGAATCAGATCTGAGATTGGAAATAGAAAAACAGTACCCGGATTTAGTCTTATCGCCCGGTTTTATTTTTGATCAATCTGATAATATCTGGGCTTTGGGGACATCCTGGATATTACCTTTGTTTGATAACAGCAAACAAAATCTGGAAATATTAAAATCGCTTGAAGATCGAAAAATAAAACAACAGGAAATTGTTGCCTTACAAAAAATGTTGCTGAATTCATTATATCAAAAGCATAAATCCATATTGCGACATAAAAGAACGATTAAAGTGAGTGATGAGATTATCGAGTCAATAGAACAACGTGCAGAAGAGTTAAAAAAGCAGATTGAAATGGGGGGTATAGACAGAGTTGTTATGCTAAGAAACAGAATGGAATTTTATAAAGCAAAACAGGTGCAGACAGGAATTTATAGTGAGGCAATTAATGCCATGCTGGAATTTGAGCATTTGTTTCAGAGTTCACATTCAGATATAGACGTTAATAAGATTGTGGCATCATGGCTTGAAAACGCTGAAGAGAAAAATCGTAATGAACCTGTTAATTAAATTCGTTTTGTTTTTTATTGTTATAATTTTAGCGATGTTCTTATTCGTTCAATCAACAAATATGGATATCGGATTGATTAACGATCTTATTCCAAAAGATGAAACGAAAGAAAATCATTCTGTTGCGGATGAAGACGGTGATGAAGAAAAAATCTTCATTGTCGATGGATATAAAGCGATGCAGCTTGATGAAGAAATTATAGTTGCTTCGGGTCTGGAGTTTGGGCAATTGGAAGGTATGTCATTTAAACCGGAGTTTATTGCTTATGCTGAGGTTATCAATATTGAACCGCTGGTTTCTTTAAAAACAGAGCATCAAGTTATATTAGCGGAACAGAAAATCTTACAAAATGATTTACATAATCATAATAAAATTCTGAAACGTGCAGTGGCATTACATAAGGCAAAAAGCCTCTCAACACGGGATTTGGAAAAAAATCGTGCTGATCGCGATCTTAAAGCTTCTGAATTAAGTGCTATGAATACTCGCTTAGCCAGCTTTAAATATAAAATCAGGTCTTTGTGGGGTAATACATTAGCTAACCTTGTTCTTGACCAGGAAAAGCAAGGTGATTTTGATGAGCTGGCCTCTTATAAAACATCACTCATCTTATTATCTTTGTCGAAAAATCAGACACTTGATTATCAGCAACAAAAGGTATTTGTTAGCAATGTCAATCAACGAGATACAGCATCCGCCGTAAGTTATCTGGATCAAGCGAAACATGTTAATAATCCTCTCTATGGTGAAAGCTATATCTATTTACTTGACTCAAAAAAAATAAGAGCAGGGATGCGTTTATTCGCATGGATTGAAGAGAGTGGTGAATCTATTGAGGGGCTTTTTATTCCTGAAAGTGCTGTGATCTGGTATGCCAATGAACCCTGGATTTATTTAAAACATGACGAAGAAATATTTGTACGCAAGCCACTTGGAAATGCAAGGAAAGTGAACAATGGATGGTTGTTGGAAAATGATGGGCTTATTGGGACTGGTTTAGTTGTGACCCGTGGTGGACAGACTTTATTGTCGGAAGAGTTTAAGTGGGCTATACCGGATGAAGATGACGACTAAAAAAATACTTATTATGGCGCTGCGCATATATATTACTTCGTTGTTTCCTCACTCGAAGCTCACCTATCTAGCTGATATGTCTCGCTTCTCGTTCCGGGACGCCTCGTACTCTATATTGCTCACTTGCCATAATAAGTATTTTTACCTTCTTAATGCAAATCATTCATTCGAAATTAAATAATGTTAGCGGCGCTCGTTCGATTTTCTATTAACTATCGTGGTGTAGTGATTGCTATTGCTACACTGTTAATGATTTACAGTGTTTATCGTTTATCGCGTGCAGGTCTGGATATCTTTCCCGAGTTTTCTCCAAACCTTATCGTTGTGCAAACCGAAACCCCTGGTTATTCAACTGAACAGGTTGAAATTCTTGTTACGCGGCCGATAGAAACTGCATTATCTGGGTTAATCGGTATCGATCATGTTCGCTCTGAATCTATACAGGGTTTATCGATAGTAAATATCTATTTTGAGGATGACACAGATATATATCGTAACCGCCAACTTGTTTCTGAAAGACTTGCGGGATTAACAAACCTGTTACCCGAAGGAGTTGGGCCTGCCGTACCCGTACCTATGGCCTCTTCATCTGCGACTATCCTGACCATGGGCGTGACATCCCCAAGTAAAGATTTGATGGAATTGCGAAGCATGGTCGATTGGAACCTTGTGCCAACTATTTTAAGTGTGCCCGGAGTTGCTGACGTTAATGTCTTTGGTGGTGATATAAAGCAATTACAAATTCAAATTGATGAAGACAAGCTCAGACAATATGACCTTGGCATAAATGAAATAACTGACGCCGCTAAACAGGCGACTGGAATTTATGGAGCAGGGTTTATTGAAAACAGCAACCAGCGCTTAA
Organism: uncultured Enterobacteriaceae bacterium; assembly: GCA_964392105.1. Taxonomy (GTDB): domain Bacteria; phylum Pseudomonadota; class Gammaproteobacteria; order Eutrophobiales; family Eutrophobiaceae; genus UBA7359. The sequence goes on along the minus strand of CAYMPA010000013.1, from coordinate 19,232 downwards.
CCTTGAGTCTGAGTGGTTTACCAAAACATAAGGATGAGTTGGCAAAGGTTGTGGTCAAACATATTGACGGTGCCAGTATTACTTTAGGTGATGTCGCCAACATTGATCACGGAGCAGAACCTGCTTTTGGTAAAGGTTCAATCATGGGTGAAGCAGGCGTAGTGCTAATGGTTATAGGACAATATGGTGCAAATACTCTGAATGTCTCCAATGCAGTCGAAAAAGCGATACAGGGTCTTGATAAGATATTTGCAGAAAACGATATCAAGTTACATCCAACGTTATTTCGTCCGGCAAATTATATTGAACGATCAGTCACCAGTATTACTGGTCATTTACTTGTTGGTGGTTTATTTGTTATTGCAGTATTAGTTGTTTTTTTATTCAATTTTAGGACTGCATTTATCTCTGTGATGGCGATCCCGTTATCGTTATTAACAGCCATTCTGATTTTATTAGAGATGGGTGTGAATCTGAATATCATGGTGATTGGTGGCCTGGCTATTGCCCTTGGTGAAGTCGTGGACGATGCGATCATCGATACTGAAAATATTTTCAGACGTTTAAGACAAAATAAATTACTGGCTAACCCCTTACAGATGAAGGAAGTGGTTTATAACGCATCGATGGAAGTAAGAGGTTCTGTGGTCTATGCAAGCTTTATTGTGGCCCTGGTGTTTATACCACTATTGCATCTAAGTGGTATCACCGGACGTTTGTTTGAACCGCTTGGTACGGCATACATACTATCTATCATGATGTCTTTATTGGTTGCGCTGACTGTAACGCCAGCACTTTGTTATATCCTGTTAGCGAAGGATGAACTGAAAAATATTGAACCACCAATTATCAAATTATTACAACCATTATATGTGCATTCATTAAGGTTGATATCACATTCACCTTATCTGGTTGTGATCTCGACAATCCTGTTTTGTTTAGCTGGCATATCTGTTCTGCCGGGGATTGGCGGTCAATTTATACCCAATCTTAGGGAAGGGCACTATATTGTTCATACCTCCAGTATTTCCGGGACATCTTTACAGGAATCAATACGTGTTGGTAATCAACTAACAAGATCATTTCTTGAGGTTCCAGGTGTTATTTCCGTTTCACAATGGGCAGGAAGGGCAGAGCGTGGTGCAGATACCTTTGGTAGTCACTATAGTGAGTTTGAAGTTGATTTGGAGTTTGATTTAAGTGGTAAGGAACAACAGGAAGTATTAGATACCATTCGGGACATTCTGGAAGAATATCCGGGTATACGTTATGAAGCTTACAACTTTTTATCAGAACGTATATACGAAACAATCTCTGGTTACACCACACCGATAGTTGTCAATATCTATGGTAATGATCTTGATGCTCTGGACAGGAAAGCAACAGAAGTAGCAGCCGTAATGAAAACAGTTAATGGAGCAAGTAGTGTACAGCTACAATCTTCTTCAGCAACACCATTATTACAAATAGCATTGAGACTGGAAAAATTAAAAGAACATGGCCTTACCCCGCTTGAAGTAGTTAATAGTATTAAGACTTCTTTTGAAGGTTTATCAGTAGCGAAATATCAGGAAGACAACCGGATTTTTGATGTAGCAGTTAGCTTGCCTGAAAATAGACGTCAAACACCGGAAGATGTTCGACAAATACCCATTAAAACTGCGGGTGGATTATTGTTGCCATTGGAAGAATTTGCAGACATACGTCAACAGAGTGGTCGCTATAATATCCTGCACCAGGACGGACAACGTCTACAAAGCATTACCAGTCATGTTGTTGATCGCGACATTGTTAGTTTTATGGACGAGCTTGAAGATACAATACTTGAACAGGTGCGATTTAGTGCTGAGCTTTATCCTGAATTTACAGGCGCTGCGATAGAACAAGCGAAGGCAAAAAAAGAACTGATTATACTTTCTTCTTTAGTGATGGCTGTAGTGATGATGTTGGTATACATCGCTATTGGCAGTTTAAGGCATGTGCTATTAATGCTGATTAATTTACCGTTTGCATTAGTAGGTGGTGTAATAGCAGTATTATTTACTGGTGGTAATCTTTCAGTAGGGTCTCTTGTCGGGTTCGTAACTCTTTTTGGTATAACAATACGTAACTCAATTATGTTGGTTTCTCATTATCAGTATCTGGCTCAGGAAGAAGGCCTGCCCTGGAATCTTGATGTTGCTATTCAGGGTGCACAGGAACGTTTACCATCAATACTGATGACTGCATTAGTAACATCATTGGCCATGTTACCGATAGCAATCAATAGTGATAATCCAGGTCGTGAAATTATGGGGCCAATGGCAGCAATAATCATTGGTGGTTTGGCTTCTTCGACTATACTTAATCTGCTTATAATGCCCGCAATAATGCTTAAGTTTGGAAGATTCAATAAATGATCATGTGTTGATCTGATGTCAGATACTATCCGATTTTATTTTAGTTTCCGAAGCCCGTATTCATGGCTTGCGTTTTATCGTATTAATATAATAATGAATGAATTTCCTGTAGAATTCGATTTTATACCTGTATACCCACCTAAAGAATTTGCAAATGATCCTAAAAACAATATCAGGAAAACAGCTTATATCGGCGAAGATATCAAACGATTCACTGATGCATATGGTCTGCAACTAAGCTGGCCGAAACCATTTGATACTGATTGGATCATACCTCATACGGCATATATATACGCAGAGGAAAAAGAAAAGGGGATTGAATTTGCGCTGGAGGCCTATTCAAGCCGGTTTTCAACGGGGAATGATATAGGTGAACTTGATGAACTGAAATCTATAGCTACTAAATGTAATCTCGACGGAGATGAACTTGTAGCTGCTTCACAGGATCCTGAATATCAAGATTGTTTAACAGAAAGAATGTCTCAACGAAATAAAGACAAAATATTTGGCACACCATTTTTTATATATCAGAGGCAGAAATACTGGGGTAATGACCGAATTGATTGGTTGATTAGACATATTATGCTTGATAATAATAAACCAGTTACGGATTTGAAATCTGATCCACTCCTGAAAATATATTAAGATAATGCTTGATATCTGTTTTATAATTTATTGAAATTAATATTATTTTTAACTAGACTTCATCGTTTGCTTTAACCTTATATATCCTTATTCGTGATCTTTGAACAGATATGAAAATATTAATTATTGATGATTCCAGTGATTTCAGGGCATTGCTGCGGCTATACCTGAACAAAGAGCTGAAGGATATTGAAATCGTCGAATACGATTTTGATAATCTGGGCAAACCACCTGAAAACTATGATTGGTCCCCGTATGATATCTTGTTTCTGGACTACAAACTCGGACCACATGAAGACGGCTTACAATGGTTAAAAGAATTCAAAAATAAACCCGGATTTCCACCTACGATTATTCTTACTGCTGAAGGCGACGAATATATCGCTGTTAAATCGATCAAGTTAGGTGCAGCTGATTATATAAACAAGGTTGATATTAAACCCAAGCGCATTGCTGAAATGGTTGAAGAAGCTGCCGAATTTAATGAAAAAACCCTGTCTGAACAGCAAAACGATATAAATGATGCAACCCAGATAATTAAAAAAGTACATAAGAAAGAAAATGTACCAGATACCGGACTTGATATTGGTTATAAATTTGTTCGAATGATAGGCGAAGGTGCTATGTCAAAGGTTTATCTGGCAGAACGGGTTGAAGATAAATTGACAGTTGTGCTTAAAGTACTTGATTTGACCCGTGTTAATGAATCAAAACTTGTTCAGCGATTCATTCAAGAAGCAAATTTAATAGCTGAGTTAAATTCACCCTTCGTAGTTAAGATATACGATCATGGTATCACGGAAGAATATGGTTATATTGCTATGGAATTCTTTTCTCGTGGCGATCTAAAACAACGTTCTGAAATGGGGCTACATCATGAAGTTGCCATTATCTATGCAACCCATATTGCTTATGGTCTGGATCAAATACATTCGATTGGTGTTGTTCACCGGGATTTGAAACCGGCCAATCTTATGTTTCGTGGTGATGACAGTCTTGCCCTAGCTGATTTTGGTATATCGAAAAAACTGGATGAGCCAAGTGATATCACGACCATGGGACAAATCCTGGGAACACCGCATTATATGAGTCCGGAACAGGGCGAAGGGGCTAATGTAGATACGCGCTCAGATCTTTATAGCATTGGCATCATACTATATGAATTATTTACCGGGGATAAGCCATTTAGTGCTGCAACAGCTGCAACCTTAATCTATCAACATGTTCACGCACCAATACCAAGATTACCAAGTGCCTTGAAACAATATCAGTATATTATTGACTCACTCTTGGCAAAGAATCCTAATGATCGAATGCAAACCGCCCGTGAATTGATTAACGCATTGGAAGCATTTCAATAAGTTGATGCCCTTTCACGAATGATCTTTTGTCTCAATACATCGTTGAAAATGTGCTCGAATGCTCATTTATTATCTATAAACTCCGCTTCTGCGCGCATTTGGATGAAATACATCCGTGTATTTCACTCTTACGAGCAACTGGCGTTGCCCAAATTCGCTCCCGGCGAATTTGTTGCCTTGTCTTGAAACAAAATCTCTATCCGTGAAAAAGGCCTCAAGTATTAACTTTGTTGTGCAACTTCTGATTTTTTCTTCAAGTGCTCCAGCCACCATTTAGCCTGGTCTTCAGTTGATTTATCAGATAATGCATGTGTAAACGCACGTGTGGCCCTGGATAGATTTTTAGAGTGATATTGTGCAATGCCTAACAGAAGATTCACTTTAGACATTAATGCTTTATCATCCGTCTGAAGTTTCACATCCAGAACTTCTGTTGCTTTTTTCCATTCGTCAGATTCGATATAGAGTTGGCCCAAACGAAGTCGAGCGGTATCATCATTAAATTTCTTGATGATTTCTGTAAATACTGATTTAGCCTTTTCGTTTTCATGGGCGAGTATCCAGCTATCTACCAACATATTTAACATTTCCTTGCTGGCGTCGATGTCGCCAATCGCCATTTCTTTTTCAAGAATGGTGGCTGCTTTATAGGGCATTTCCAAATACAGGTAATTCTTTACTAATTGAATAATTTCTTCTTTTTTTAATAATTCTTTTGTATAAGCGAGTTCATAGATTGCTAATGCTTTTTTATCCTGTTTCATATGTTGATAAATTCCTGCAAGCTGTAACCAGTAATCTGTTTTCTCAGGGTACTTGTTGATGATTTTCTCAAGGAGCATTGAGGCATTATTATAATCTTTTGTTTCATAATATCCTGCTAACAAAAGCTCATACCAATTTAGAGGTGGATTTTTTGAAATTGGCAAAGCTTTTTCTACATGTACTATCAGTTGTTTGTAATCTTCCAGGTAATAATAAGCAGTTGCCGCCAATATATGTGCATCTGCTTTTGGTTTTGATTCATTAGTAAACCATTTTGATAAATATTTTAATCCTTCTTCAGGTTTGTCTATATGAATAAGTAACTGGGCTGTAGAAAAATAAAGCTCATGAGAGACTTCTTTTGGTAAAGCATCAATTGATAAAGCCTTTATAAAATATTTTGCTGCAGCAGTAAAATTAGCCAAACCGTTTTCAGCAAAACCCATTGTTTGATAGACAACGGCGGCATCGTAATCCTTTAATTTATCTGATGAGACTAACTTTTTCAGTTTATCCAGTGCCTTTGAATAATTGAACTTTTCCATATCTTTATGGATTTCAGTTAATGCAGCATGTGTACTTGGTTGCAGTAAATAGGTTTTCTCTTTTGCAGGTACTGGATAACTAAAACAAAATAGAGTGATCATAATAAATATGATCATTGGATTAATTATTTTTAAATTTATATTCATCGCTGTAGTTTGAACTTAACATCTTGTCTGGCGCGTTTTTCAACTGTTTGTCCATCAACCATGTCGGGATTAAATTTCCACTTGGCAATCGCCTTTAAAACAGCGCGGTCAAAAATTTTGGGTGGTTTGGCCTTCACAATAACAGCGTCTTTAACAGAGCCATCAGTAGCTATTGTGAATTCGACTGTAACGATTCCTTCTATACCACTACGTAAGGCACGTGCAGGGTAGACTGGTGGTATTCTTAATGTCGGTACAACATTAATATCAATCTTTGGTTTAGCGGGTTTACTTCTCGGCTTGTTTATTTTGGTGCTTTTCGTAAAGTCACCAAGATAGGGTGTGCCTGACAAAGACAATGGTATATCAATTTCAGGTAGTGCCAGATCCATCTGCATTGTTTGAGCCTTTTCAATTTGAGGCTCAGGCATTTCCGGAGGAGGAGGTTCCTGCTCTGGTGGAGGTTGTTCTATATCTTCAATTTCCTCTTCCGGCTTTGTTTGTTCCGGTTTTGTTTCAATACGAATAAATTCAACAAGATTGATATTAGTGAGTTTTATATCCAATCCATGTTCTTTACTTACCAACTGTTGGATCAGTATAAAAATCGCAATGTTTAAAAACAAGGCAACAATGATCAAGGAAGGAATCTTCGAGGCATCCAGAATATTCAATTTGGGTATTTGCATGGTACACAGTGAGTATATTTCTTAGTTACTCATTTGATGCTGCGATAGAGACATTAGAAACGCCCGCCAGACGTACCTGATCCAGTACTTCAACAGTTGTACCTGTCCGTGAATTTTCATCAGCAAGAATAATGACTGTCCCTTCCGGATTTTGTGCATGAAGATGTTCTACGTGGGCGCGCACTGCACGTAATTCAATGTTCTGATTGTCGATCCATATTTCACCATCCTTGCTTACACCGATGATCATACTGCCCTGTTCTTCCCTGACAGCTGTTTGTGCTGTGGGTCGATCAACATCAATACCTGATTCCTTGGTGAAAGATGCAGTAACAAGAAAAAAGATCAACAGGATAAATACCATGTCAATGAGCGGTGTCAGATTGACACTCTCGGCAGCTGTTTCGTGTTTTGTATGTATATGTCTCATCAGTTATGTGTTAAAAAATCTTTTGCCAATAATTCGTTTGTTTTTGCTCGCTTGTTTAAATCCGCACTAAAGTAAATACCAATGATCGAAGTAACCAGGCCTGCAGTTGTAGGTAACAGTGCTCTGGAAATACCCTCAGCCATACCGCGCGCATTACCAGTCCCAAAGACATTTAATACTTCGAAAATTGCAATCATCCCGGTAACAGTGCCTAGCAAACCTAATAGTGGTAAAACACCGGTTAATGTTTGTATCGGTATTAGATTACGTTTTAATGCAATTGAGATTTCACTTAGAAAACCATCTCTGATTTTAAGTGCATACCATGATGACCTTTCACGTCGACGTTGCCATTGCTGGACAATAGCTTCAAGACGTTTTGGATAAACCTTGTAAATGAAATAATATCGCTCCAGTATTAATATCCATAGAAGCATCGATACAACAAAGACTCCTGTTAAAACGGGACCGCCTTTGGAGAAAAAATCTCTCATGATGTCAATTTGGTCAAACATTATTTCTTAAACGATTTATCTCAGCGAGTAATGCTACGAACGCAGTGCTCTTTTCATCCAATATCTGAATCAAGGTATTACTTTTTGAAGAAAGGAAACTGTGGAACAACAATAATGGAATGGCAACCAGTAGTCCCATAACAGTTGTTACCAATGCTTGTGATATACCACCTGACATAACACGTGGATCGCCTGTTCCATAAAGCGTAATGGATTGAAACGTTTCAATAATGCCTGTTACTGTTCCAAGTAAGCCCAGCAGGGGCGACACTGCTGCAAGCAAAGCAATCGCACCCAGGCCACGTTGTATCTTTGGCATTTCTTTTAAAATTGCTTCATCCAATTTTAAACCAAGGGTTTCGGTATCGACATCCGGGTTCTTATCATAAACCAGGAGGATACGTCCGAGTGGATTGTCACCCGGTTTTTTACTCTTAAGTTGTTTACGAACCTTGCGGCCAGTGGTCACTAAAAAAATCAATCGTTCTATTGATATTAATACGCCAACCAGACCAATGAATAAGATGAAATAGCCAACGAGCCCACCTTGTTCAATACGATTTTTTAGATCAGGTATTTGAACCAAAAGCGCCAACATGGCACCACGTGTTGGGTCGATTGGGAAAGAGTGTATACCGGAACTGGCATTTTCAAGATTTTGTGCCATATCCAGAAAACGTTGTCCTGGTTGTCTGCCCGGTTCAATCAATTTACCTGTTTCAGGTAAATTTCTTAAAAAACGACCTGCAGATACTGCATTAAATACACCGATACGAGTCACATTCTGTTCAATTTCATTACCTGCTGCTGTTACGATTTTTCCTGGGAAGGTAACCACTTTTCCTGATTCAACCATTTCATCCATTGCCAATATCCAGAGGTCTTCTAATTCTTGCAATGATGGAAATTCCTTACGACTGGACAGGACGTCCAATATTTTATCGCGGTCGGGTTTTTGTGCTGAGACTAGCGATGAATCGATAATGACATCAAGATCGCCGGCTATTTGTTTAACAATACCATCCATTTCGCCTAGCGTCCCCATCTTTTCTTTTAATAATGCTTTTTTTCGGGCGATTTCTAGATCATAACTATCGTAATTTTTTCTTAATGTTGTACTTCGTTTTTCATCTGCTTCAAGTTTTTTTAATGCAGCATCCAGTAATTTTTTTTGTTTATTTTGAGCGTTTTTAAACCTTAATTCCCGTTTTGCAAGTTCCTCTTTTTCCTGGGTACGTTCATTTTTTACCTGCTCTAATAATTCTTGCAAATCACTAGGTTCAGCAGCAAATGAAGGGTTGATGAATAAAACCAGGCTTAAAATTATTAATCTGTTCATAATCATTTCCCTGCCACTTTAACAGGTAATGTTATTAATTCAGGTGGTGCCTGTTTTTTTGCTATCCGCAATCCTTGATTAATGGAACGATTGTATTCAGATGGTAACTTTTCCCAAGTGGTTGATTCTTTATTCCATAAACCACTTAATTTCCCATCCAGTGTCTGGAAAGTAATTAAAAGTCGACCCACTCGCAGTATATCTACAGTATATTCCTGCCCATCCATTTTAACTGTGTCATTGTAAGCTTCTATTGTTCGTCCATATTCCATTTCAATTTGATAGGCTTCCATTATGCGACGATATTTGTCAGGCAAAGCTACGTCGGGACGATCCATGATTTCTATTAAACTAGCCACACGATGTCGCCGTTCTTCCAAAAGAAATGGTAAATCCAGTCTTACAAATATCCCTAATGTATCAATCATCTTGAGCATCAACGGCACAATGTTGCGTTGCGTTTCTTCCACATTATCGAGTTGACGCTTAATCGAATTTAGAGAAGTTTTTTGCTGCTTTATTAATTTTGATAATTGGACGTTATAGGTGCTTAGACTGTCAGATTTGCGAATAGCATCACGGTATTCCTGAACCAAATCTCTCGTTTGATCAACCAGTTGGTCTACTTTTTTCTGCGATTTTACTACGTCTTCCTGTGCCTGAAGCTTGGTTTCGACTGCCGATTTTAGTGATTCAGTTTCTGCAAATGAGGAATTAATCATCGCAAGACAAATGATAAACGGTGTGAGAAAGAATTTAATATGCTTGTCCATCAGGAATTTTTCCTAATTATTTAAATAGTTACTGAATAAATAGTATCTGTATTGTAAATTAATAATTTACCTTAAGAATACAAATTTTAATATAGTTAATAGAAATACAATATATTTCTATACCAAGAGATCGGCTTTATTTATAAATTCTTTAATTAGAGGTGGGACTGTTCAATGAGCCTTAGAATCAGGCTTAATCTCCTGATAACCCTGTTATTTATCAGCCTGTTTGTATGCAGTAGTTTCTATATCATTGCAAATGCACGCACCGCAGTGCGCCATGAAGTTGAATCAACTGCACATCTCGCCCTGCAATTAATACAAATTGCAATCTCATCAGCTTCATTGGAAGCAGACGAAGACAAGCATTTGCAAATTTTGCAGAGTCTGTCTGAGCTGAATGAAACACGACACCTTCATATCGATATTCGAAATCCGGCCGATACCTTAACACCAGCTGAAGAATTTAGTGTTTTACAGAATATTAATGCACCAAACTGGTTTGTAAAACTTGTTCAGCCACCGCCTACAGAAATACGTCGTTGGCTATACGATCCAGCTATTCCTCCAACTGGCATAATAATTCGTGCAGATCCTACAGATGAAATTGATGAAAACTGGACAGAAGTACGAAGTGTTTTAATATTACTTTTAGTTTTTATTATTCTCGCAAATATTCTCGTTTACATAATGATAGGCAAATATTTAGCTCCAATTGATACGATATTGACAGGTTTATCTGATATTGAAAAAGGAAACTATCACTTACAACTACCGCATTTTCGTCTACCTGAACTCGATCGTATATCACAGCAATTTAATCACATGGCGAAAGTCTTATTAGAGAGTAAGGTCAGGAATCAGTTATTAACACAGCGCTCGCTTGAAATTCAGGAAGAAGAGCGACGACATCTCGCACAAGAACTGCATGATGAGCTTGGTCAAACTATTACGGCTATTAAAGCAGTTGCTGTTGCAATATTGAATGATCGAAATTCGGATAAAGAACATATTGATTCAAGTGTAAAAACCATTGTTCAATATTCAGATCATATTTATCAAGTCGCAAGAAATATGATGCATCGATTACGTCCTTCTGTACTGGATGAATTCGGTTTGGTTAAAGCGGTGCAATATATGATTGATGACTGGAACAGTCGACAAGATGACATATTTTGTCATTTTACTTTTTCAGATATTCCATCTGATTTATCAGAATCAATGAAAATCAGTTTATTTAGAATTATTCAGGAAAGTTTAACTAATGCATTAAAGCATTCATCTGCCAGTAAAGTTTCTATATCAATGTATAAAACTGAATCTAATGGTACAGAGCAAATTAATTTAAAAATAGAGGATGATGGTGTCGGTTTGGATAAAGAGAAAATAATGCCGGGTTTGGGCTTGCCAGGTATGAAAGAACGCGTTGAAATGAATGACGGAAAGTTTGAACTTACAAGCAAAATAAATAATGGAATGAGTATGGATATAGTTATTCCTTTAGTAACAAAGGATAAAATTGATGAATGATCACATTAGCGTAATGTTGGTCGATGACCATGCGGTTGTTCGTGCGGGCTATCTAATGTTATTAAAAAATTCACCCGAGATAGAAGTTATTGCAGAAGCGAGCAATGGAGAAGAGGCTTGTCGCTTATATGCAGATCATAATCCGGATGTGGTTGTCATGGATATATCTCTGCCGGGCATAGGAGGAATAGGGGCTATCAAGCGCATTCTTTCACGTGATAATAAGGCCAGGATATTGGTATTCAGTATGCATGAAGAAGTGATCTTCGTAGAACAGGCATTACAAGCAGGCGCCTGTGGTTACATGACCAAGAGCACTGATCCTCAATTAATTGTAGAAGCTATAAAACTGCTTTCAAGAGGTGAGAGATATATTGATGCTGAACTTGCACAAAGACTGGCCTATGAAAAATCTCGTGGTCAGGATTCCCCGCTTTCAGATCTTTCTACACGCGAATTTGAAATCTTCTGTATGTTGGCAGAAGGGCTAAATACCAGCGAGATCGCAAAACGATTGTCATTGAGTTACAAAACAGTAGCCAACTATAGTACGCAGATTAAAAACAAGCTTAATGTTACAACTGTTGCTGACATTGCAAGGCTCGCAATCAGGTATAATGTTATCCAGGCTTGATAGGTTCTGGGTTCTGGGTAAACCCTAAACCCTAATCAGTTAAACTAGTCGTTGATAACAACTCCCCAGGGGAACTCACCAACTTCGATAGTCTTAATAACTTTATTTTTATTTGTGTCTATTACAGATACAGTGCTGCTAACACCATTTGTACTAAAAACACGTTTACCATCATTAGATATAGCTAACCCCCAGACACGTTTACCGACAGGTATGAGCTTAATAATCTCTAGAGTATTGGCATCCATGACAACTACTTTATTTGCGCGACCACCAGCCACGTAAATAACTTGTTCATCTTTACTTAATAGGACATCTTTAGGTTTAGATTTACTATCACCTGTTGATCCAGTTTTAAGGATCTTTCCATTATTCATGTCAACCTTGACTACTTCGCCACTAATCTCAGCGGTGGCATAAGCAATGTCTCCTGATTGATTAAATGTTGCAGCACGAGGACGTGAGCCAACAAGAATATTATTTTCAATCGTGTTTTCAGGGGCTTTAATTACGTGCAACATATTGGTGGATTCACTGGTAATAATAACGCGTTTGCCGTCAGGAGAAATCGCAACACCTTCTGGTTCCAGACCAACTCTGATTTCCGCTATTTGTTTTCCTGTCTTTGGATCAAACACAGTTGCCTTTGCATCATCCTCATTTGAAATATAGATATTTCCATTAGGGTGGACTGCAAACGTTTCAGGATCAGAGCCTGCCTCAAATTCTCTTAAAATTTTAAGCGACTTTGGATCAACGACTTTTATTTTGTTTTCCTCACTAACGGCAATATAAAGTTCATTTCCATCTGGAGATAATCCAATGCCTCGTGGTCTATCGCCAACATCGATAGTTGCTTCTACATCAAGACTCGAACCGTTAATAACCGAAATTGAATTACCCTTCTCATTTGTTACGAATATTCGTCCGGTAGGATCAGCAAATGCTGTGTTAATAATAAATAGTAAAATTAATAATGGCATCCAGAATAATTTCATTGATAAACTCCTTGGTAATTATCAAATTAAATTTTGTATTAATTATTTAGGTTATTTTTCACAGCTTGATATTCCGAGGCTATCTAATGTAGGTGGTTTTGCAATACCACGTACCGGTGCCTCGGCAACAATTTTTTCGTTTTCCACAAGTAATATGATCTGGCGTAATTGACCCGTTTCCCTGAAATTCATATCGCTTCCTTTTTGACCATCAAAAGAAAGTTCTGTTTTAAGATAATTTAACATGCTTGTCGGATCGCTGATCTTTGTTCTTGCAACAGTGTCTGAAGTCATTTTAACTGCTGCCCAACCTGCCCATGAATGATCATTCATTTCGGTTTTATTTTTCTTTTTAAAACGTTTATTAAGATCGCGAGCAGCAAATTTTACAAAATCCGGATGCCATGCTTGTGCATTAGCGTTTGAACCAGCTTCCTTCTTTTCCCATTGCGCGATTGCATCGGCTTTCATACGATCACTTGGAATAATATGTAGCGCATTTTTTATACAAGCTGTTCTGAGGCTATCGTCTTCATTGGTGAGATTAAAAACTGGTATATCTGACAGGTTTTCACTGAGTTTTGTAAAGGTATCAATGTCAACCGCTGTTAGTACAGAAATATAACTGGAAAAGTCATGGGTAGATGCATCGTTTGCAGAAAAAATGTCAAGCTTATATTTTTGATTAAGAAATTGACCTTGTATATTTGATTCTTCAAGGCCTTGTTTTACACCAAGCAGGGCACTATGGTCATTTTTACCAACATAGGCAAAATTTACTTCGATGATTTCTGCCAAAACACATGTGGATGCTAAAAATGTGACAATCAGGGCATACAATATTTTATTAATGTTTTTCTTTAACATGGCTTGGTCGCTGATATTAACTATTTAGGGCTTATCTTATAATTATATTAAGTGATTTCCAAATTATGGGTTTAAAATTCATATTAAATGAGGTAACTAGCTGAAGTTAACTTAATGAATTTGACAGTAGAATATATAATAAATTCAGTTGAAGCTGGATAGGAAAATTGCCTGATTCTATTCGGGGACAGACTTAAGTCAGTCCTCAATCCAAAGATTACAGCGTTATTGCCAATTTTTACGGCGACGATATATCGTTGCACGATCTATATTTAAAATCCTAGCCGCCTTACTGATATTGCCACCTGTCTGTATGAGTGTCTTTCTAATTAATTCATCCTCATTAGAGCGCAGGCTGGTTAAATCATTATAAATATGCCTCCCGCTGGTGTTTATAATAAAGCAGCCTAATCGTTCTCCATTAATCTTAATAGGTTTTAATAGAAAATGTGCATTACTCATCAATGACCTTTCCTGTTCTATTTCACATTCTTTTTCAATTCCATCATCAATACATTCTTTAATACTAGCTGTAAGGCTTGGGAAAGATATATTGATAGGTTGATTTATTATGCTTGAAGAAGTGTTTAGTAGAGCATTTGCATGTGAATTAATATCAATAATATATCCGTGTTCGTCAACAACAAATGATGCGTCATTTGGCCATTTCATTTGCAAATCTCGGTAAGTAGTCCATAATGCTTCACGATTTCTTAGTTGTATAAGAGACAAGTCTGACTCTATTGATTGTGTAATTGATATAGCTAACGCCATCGCTTCACTACAGACTTTGTTCGCAGGACCGGTTATATCTATACAACCCAGTACCGAACGATTACTTGGATTATGTATTGGTGCTCCATAACATACCCAGGGTTGCCAACCTTGGCAGAAATGTTCCGATCCCATGACAAGTTCAGGATGACCAAGTACCAATGGTGTGCCAACACCATTAGGTCCAACGATGTCCTCATTCCATTCACCCCCCGGTCTGAAATTAATTTTTTCCAGATGCCCCTGGACTTGTTGGTGACCGACTGAATACAAAATTCTTCCTGAATTATCTGCCAAGACAATAACATGTCCCGTGTTTTCAACTGTCTTGGACATTCGATCAAGTACATTCTTTCCAGAAATTCCCAGATTTTCAGAATGTAGCTTCGTATCAATTTCTTCTTTGGAAATAACAGAACGTGCACGATTACTGAGAGGGTTAATACCTAACTCGCGGCAACGTAACCAGCGATTAGCTATAACAGGGCGAAGGCGACTATCGTTTAACTCACCTGTACCAATAAATTTTTCCCATATATTCGCTACAGCATTAATTGATGCATGAGCGTTATGAGGAATTACAGTTTTAGATGCTTCTTGTGGAGACATAATTTATCTAGCGTCGCTAAATTGTCATTTCTTTAACATATTATCAGATTAAACAACAATTTGGTTTCATCTAGATATGTGGTAAAAAAACCATTAACACCTGCCAGGAAAACAAAGTAGCAAGTAACTTATAAAACCGCAAATTGAATATTGTTGCATTTTGCAACACATTAATTTGTAAGGAAAAATTTCTTATATAAATGATTATATATTGGGATGATATCGTTAAAAATAGTGTTTATACTTCATTCATAACTATAATTTGTAATGGATATCTACAATTCACAAAGTATGTTTATTTTAGGCCACAAGATTTCAAATTCTGTGTCCAAGAAATAATAACAAGAGGGGTGTATACATGCTCAGATCTTTACAGATTGAACCAGAAAAATGCACTGGTTGTCTGCAATGCGAAATGGCCTGTTCTTATCAAGCTACAGGATTATTTAATCCTTCTATATCTCGAATAAAGATATTTACATTTCATGAAGAAGGGCGGTTTGTTCCATATACATGTACGCAATGTACCGAAGCCTGGTGTATGCATGCCTGTCCGGTAGAAGCAATCATGATAAATATGGAAACCGGGGCCAAGGAGGTTTTGGAGGATATATGTGTCGGCTGTAAAGTCTGCACGATTGCCTGTCCGTTTGGCACAATAAATTATAACCAGAAAACCGGGAAAGTATATAAATGTGATCTGTGTGGTGGCGATCCTGAATGTGCAAAAGCATGCCCTACCCAGGCGATTACCTATGTGGATTCCGATCACGGTGGTCTGGAAAGAATGCGTGCCCATGCAGCACAAAATCTTCCGCAAGATAACGCACAAGCGTAGGAGTATAAAAAATGGCTTGGACTAGAAAAGTTTTACGCGTGAATTTAACAGATGGCTCAATAACGAATGAACCGCTTAATATGGAGTGGGCCAACGATTATCTGGGCCAGCGCGGTCTGGCGACAAAATATCTGGTTGAAGAGATAGATCCAAAATGCGACGCACTGAGTCCTGACAATAAGATGATCATGACCACGGGCCCATTAACCGGGACGATGGTGTCAACCGCTGGCCGATATTCTGTTGTGACCAAGAGTCCCTTGACAGGTGCTATTGCCTGTTCCAATTCGGGTGGCTATCTGGGTAACGAAATGAAAAATGCAGGTTGGGATATGGTTATTTTTGAAGGTAAATCGCCAAAGCCTGTTTATCTGTATATTGAGAATGAAAAGGCCGAGTTATTCCCTGCCGATGACCTGTGGGGCAAATCAGTCTGGGCAGTTGATGAACTGATTCATACAAAACATCAGGATCCCCTGCTGCGTATTGCGGCGGTCGGTCGCGCGGCAGAAAAAGGTTGTTTGTTTTCCGCTATAGTTAACGATCTGCATAGGGCTGCAGGGCGTTCCGGTGTGGGTACAGTCATGGCTTCCAAGAATCTCAAGGCTGTTGCAATACGCGGTAGTCTGGGTGTGGGTGGTATCAGCGATCCTGCAGCATTCTTCAGGGCAACTGAGGAAGGGAAAAAGGTATTGGCTGAAAATGCAGTCACAGGAGAAGGTTTGCCTGCACTAGGTACCCAGGTGTTGATGAATGTTATTAACGAGATGGGTGCCATGCCCACACGCAATCACAGAGAAGTCCAGTTTGATGGATCGAGCAAGATTTCCGGTGAGGCCATGTTAGAGAAACGAGAAGGTGATGGTAAGCCCAACTTGACAACCAATGCGGCATGTTTTGGTTGTACCATTGCTTGTCAACGCGTCTCTACCGTCGACAAGCACCACTTCTCGGTGAAAGACAAACCCCAGTACTGGGGTAATTCAGGCGGGTTGGAATACGAAAATGCCTGGTCGTTCGGATCTGACTGTGGGATTGATGATCTGGATGCCATTACTTATGCAAACTTCATCTGTAACGAGGATGCAATGGATCCGATCACGCTTGGCGCGACGATAGCTGCCGCCATGGAGTTGTTTGAAGAAGGTGCTATTACAGTGGAACACACCGGTGGTATGGAGCTGAAGTTCGGTTCTGCCGAGGCACTCATCTGGGCTGTCGAGGTCACCGCGAAAGGCGAAGGGTTTGGTAAAGACCTCGGTATGGGATCAAAACGCCTGTGTGACAAATACGGTCATCCTGAGTTATCAATGACGGTAAAAGGACAGGAGTTCCCTGCCTATGACCCGCGTGGTATACAAGGCATAGGCCTTGCCTATGCCACCTCTAATCGTGGTGCTTGCCACCTAAGAGGATATACCGTGGCATCTGAAGTCCTGGGTATTCCCGTGAAAACTGATCCACTTGAGACTGAAGGGAAACCGGAACTGGTCAAGGCATTTCAGGATGCGACTGCAATTGTAGATTCTGCCGGGATCTGTGCTTTTGCGACGTTCGGCTGGACCATGGAAGACATTGCGCCACAGATTGATGCAGCTTGTGAAGGGGATTGGAGTGCTGACAGATGTATGGAAGTCGGTGAACGCATCTGGACCATGGAACGTGACTTTAATCTGGCTGCTGGACTTACCGGCAAGGATGACACATTACCGAAACGCTTGATAAAAGACATTGCTGCTAATTCAGGCCCCGCAAAAGGCAAGGTCAATGATCTGGATAAGATGTTGCCAGAGTACTACGAGATCCGTGGTTGGACACCTGATGGTGTGCCTACGGATGAAACCCGTCAAAGACTTGGACTGTAGGGGGTAATGATATGCAGCATATCATTATTGGAGCAGGTCCTGCCGGCGTAATTGCTGCAGAGAACTTGCGAAAGCTTGACCCTGAGTCAACGATTACAATCATCGGCGATGAAAAGGAAGTACCTTACTCACGTATGGCAATCCCCTATTTGCTGCATGGCAGGATAGAGGAAAATGGTACACACTTACGCACATCAGATGAGCACTACCACAATCTAAATATTGAATTGATCCAGTCCAGAGTAAACAAGGTTGAACCTGCCAGTAACGAAATCGTCCTTGATAATGGTGAAACGGTCAGTTTTGACCGATTACTGATAGCGACGGGGTCAAGACCCTATACTTCAGATCTTATGAATATTGATTCATCCAGGGTGCATGCATGCTGGACATTGGAAGATGCGCGTAACATCGCCGAACTTACCAATAAAGGAGAAGAGGTATTACTGGTAGGCGCTGGATTTGTTGCCTGTATTATCATGTCAGCACTTGCATCCCGAGGGGTAAAGATGACCTGTATCGTCAGGGGCAAGCAAATGGTCAGAAGTATGATGAACCCTACAGCGAGTGCCATGGTCAAGCGCTGGTGTGAAAAAGAGGGGATACGCGTGCTAACCGAAACGACAGTTGCTAATGCAATCAGCAACGATTCGGGCGAGTTGGAAGTGACCTTTAACAGCGGTGATAAGATGAATCCTGCATCCATTATTGTTGCTACAGGTGTTCAACCAAATATTGAATTTCTTGAAGGAAGTGGAATAGAAACAGATAACGGCATACTGATTGATGAATATCTATGTAGTAATATCCCCAATATCTATGCAGCTGGTGATGTTGCACAGGGATATGATTTTTCAACGGGTGAACAATCTGTTCATATTATCCAGCCAACGGCAGTTGAGCATGGACGGACCGCGGCACTTAATATGGCTGGACATAAATGTAAATTTCAGGGCAGCTTGCTAATGAATGTACTGGATACGATGGGATTAATTTCCGGTTCTTTTGGTCGATGGCAGGGCGTTGAAGGTGGTGATTCAGCTGAGATTGTGGATGAAGAGAATTATAAATATATCAATCTGCAATTTGACGGGGATCGCTTGATAGGTGCCTTGACACTGGGTCATACAGAACATGTCGGTGTAATTCGCGGACTCATACAATCACAGATTAAACTGGGAACATGGAAAGATAATCTTCTTGAGGACCCGAGCCAGTTTACGAATGCCTATCTTGCCAGGACTCAAGCTCTTGGTCACAATGCAGAGGTATTTAACTGAGCTGGTTTATTTTAACAAGGACTTTTATTAAGAATTCTATCCGGTAATTTTGAATGGTTCTTGAATACCAGGGACGGCGTGATGCCTAGTCAATTACACCGTTATCAATAAGTATTTATTTCTAACAGACTGATTAACCTGAAAAGTATTATTAGATAAATAGGTATTGAAGATTAATTAAATTGTAGTAGCTCAGACTTAATCTGACACTTTCTTAAAACAGGGTTCA